>JAPLJL010000177.1 GCA_026388615.1 Pseudomonadota bacterium
GAACGATCTTTATGATAATTTAATTTTATTAGTTGAAAAGGATCTGGCGGAGATCGGGATAAAAATAAATGCCAAGGCGGTGAATATGGCGGAAATTGATAAATATTTTTTTCAAAAGAATTTTGACGCAGCTCTTATAAATATCAGCTCCGGTATTCACCCCGGCTTTTGGAATTTCAGGTTTTGGCATTCTTCCCAAATTGAAAATGGTTTGAATGTTTTTTCTTATCGAAATTCTGAAGTTGATAAGGACCTGGAACTCGGTTTGCGGGCCGAAGATCAAAAAGAAGCAAAAGAATATTATCGGAAATTTCAAAGAGAAATTTTCGATGACCCGCCCGGGGTTTTCTTATTTTGGAGGATGGACATGGTCCCGATTCATAAAAGATTTCGAGGGGTTAAGATAGGGGCGGCGAAATTTTTTGGTTCAATTCCGGAGTGGTGGGTTCCGAAGAATGAACAAAAATATAAAAATGGGCCGAATTGAACGTCGAGCAAGCTCGACCACTACATAAAGAGGTATCGTAGTGGCAGGGCTTGCCCTGCCGGGATAGAAAAATAATTTAGACCACTATGTTTAAATAAAATGAAACGACTTTCCTATAAATTTATTCGTCTCCTCTTGATTGCCGCCTTGATCCCGATCGCTATATTCGGGGCCATTTCAATTTACTCTTCCCGAAAGGTCGCCTATGAGAGGGTGGTCCAAGGCAATCAAAACGTCGCCAGGCGGGCCGCCAGCGAAATAGAAATCTATTTGAAAAACTCGGTTGATACGATGAAAACCCTGGCCGACAACCTGAGCAACGTGAATTTAAATTCCGCGCAAAAGGAAAGGATAATTAAGAATTATGTTATAGATTACGGGAGGTTGGAAGAGATTTTGTTGGTTGACCAGAGAACCGGCGAAACCATCTCTTCCCGTCCGGAAAACGATTTCCAGGAGATGTTAAATTCGGATGAATTCAAGATTCCGATGGGCGGGAGGATTTACTTCTCGGATGTTTTTATCTCATCTTCCCTGGCTCCGATGATGAAGATTTCAGTTCCGGTTTTGCATCTCAATAGAGTGGTGGGGGCATTGATTGGAAATTTTAACCTCATCGACATGTGGGAACTGGTCGACTCGATCAGGATTGGGGATACGGGATTTGCCTTCGTGGTGACCGACTCCGGGCGCTTGATTGCCCATGGAAACGATAACCGGAAAGCCGATGTGATTCGGGGGGATAAATTATCCGGTTTGCCGCTATTCAAACCCGTTTTCCCGGGCGAGGCCCGGCCGGTCATTTACCGGGAAAAAGGGAGGGCCAAAGTCCTGTCGGTAGCGTCCGAGGTTGTTCTCCCCGACGGGCGGAAGTGGGTAGTGGCCATCGAACAATCGACCGCGGAGGCCTTCCGTGCGGTTCGGCTTTTGACAATTGAACTCGCGGGTCTGATTCTGGTTTTCCTGGTGGTAATGAGCCTGATCGGTTACCTGGGCGGTAAAAGGATCGCCGATCCCTTAAGCGATTTGATTTCCGCTACCGGGATGATTGCCCGCGGTGATTTAGACGCCCGCGTCCGGATCGAAAGCCGGGATGAACTGGCCGATTTAGGAGATTCCTTCAATAAAATGGCGGAGAAACTCGGAGACCTGACCGAGGAGATTCGCAAAAAGGAGAGGGTGGCGACCTTCGGGCGGATCGCGGCCGGGCTGGCCCACGATCTTCGTCACCCCATCCAGAACATTCAAAACGCGACAAATTTCTTGAATCAAAAGCCTGACGACCCGGAAATTCGGAAAGCGTTCCGGAACACGGTGGAAAGGGAGTTCCGAAATATTAATGAATTTCTCGATCGCTTGAGGAATCTGACCGGGCCTTCCCAGGTTCAAATCATTGACATCAAGGTTAACGGGTTCTTGTCCGAGATTCTGAAAATATACCGGGAGGATTCATCTTCGCAGGGCTTGGAATGGCTGGTGGAGTTTAATCGGGAGGATCCCGTGATCCGGGCCGATCGTTTTGTTCTGGAGCGGGCAATCAAAAACATCCTGACCAATGCGATCGAAGCCGTAAACGGAAAAGGGAAGATTAAAGTTACTACTGGAAAAAGCAACAATTTAATTTTTATGGAAATTTCCGATTCGGGCCCGGGTATTCCCGCCGAAAGATTGAAGAGCATTTTTGATGATTTTACCACCACCAAGCGAAAAGGTCTCGGCCTCGGTCTGGCCACGGCCAGGAAACTGGTCGAGGAAATT
Organism: Pseudomonadota bacterium; assembly: GCA_026388615.1. Classification (GTDB taxonomy): domain Bacteria; phylum Desulfobacterota; class JAPLJL01; order JAPLJL01; family JAPLJL01; genus JAPLJL01. The sequence continues at coordinate 2,246 of JAPLJL010000177.1, forward strand.
GGCGGGCAGATCGAATTAGATAGTCAGCCTGGGCAAGGAACCAAGGTAATGTTTGTTTTTCCCGCTAACGGTTAAGTTTCAAGTTAACCATAGAAACCAGAGAACCCCATAAAATTGCCAAATACCGTTTTGGGCAACTGATTACCCGCTGTCTTATTCTGTTTTTTCCTGTTTTTTAAGCTTCCCAGCTTTCCAGCCTTCTGGCCTTCCAGCTTTTTTTATTCCTGGCACGGATTTTGCTTGCTTAAAAGCAGAGATCATCCATTTTTTTGAAAGGGGCTTTATATGGCACGTGTATTGTCCAGAACAATCCGGCTGGGGCCTGAACTTTCAGGGCTTGAGGTTCGAACTTATTACCACCAGCTGGCTAATGGTGAATCTTTTTTCAGCTCCGAGGTGGAGTTAAGCCCGGGGGACCGAATTGTGGTGGATGGCCATTCGCCATCCCAGTCTGAGCGCCGTTTGCAGGAACTGATTCCGGTCAGTCTTATCTGTCGGAAGGTGGATGGGAATAAAAATGATTCAGAAACACCGCGTTCTAATGATTGATGACGACCAACTAATTCTCAGGGCTTTTTCCCGTCTGCTCAAGGATGGAGATTATGAGCTGCTAACCGTGTCGGACGGAGAAGGAGCGCTCAAGATTTTGAATCAAAGACCTGTATCCGTGGTCATTTCCGATGAGATTCTCACTACGGAAGAGGGCTTGCCGGTTTTGAAAACTTTATTTGCGAACCATCCGTGTGCCCAGAAAATAATATTTACCGGGTGGCCCCGGGAGACCCTGGACTGGGATAAAATCAAGGCTTGCAAGCCGTTCGCCGTGGTGGCCAAGCCCGATATCGATAACCGGCTCCGGAAAGCCATCTGTGCCGCGATTAAAGAATACGAAAAACAGATGACCCTTTAGTCGGGATAAATAATATTCCATATATATTTTTTTGAAGTTTTAATCAGGGAAAGGAAATAAAATGGAATTCCCAAACAGAAATGTTCTTATTGTTGACGATGAAGAGCTCGTTCTGAATGCGCTCAGAAGGGTTCTCGGAAAAGAAAATTTAAATATTTTTACTACCAGGTATAAATTCGAGGCAATACATATTTTCAAGAAAAATGAAATTTCAGTTATTGTCTCGGATTACAGAATGCCGGTGATGGATGGAATAGAACTCCTGGAAGAGGTAAAGAAAATATCGCCCAAGACCGTCAGAATCCTCATTACCGGTTCAAATGATATCAAAGAGATGGAAGATTCTATTAATGGATGCGGAGTCAGTAAAATAATAATAAAGCCCTGGTATGACCGTGAATTAAAATCTTCTATTCTTTCTGCGGTTAGAATTTATAATGAGTGAAAATGTTTGTGAAGAACAAGACCCGGGGTCATCAAGACCCGGGGGCAGGCCTTTACCTTGGTGTTTGAAGGGTAACTTTAATTCGAAAAACTGGATTCCCGCTGGAGTTTATCCTGAGTTCATTCGTTTCACTCAGTATAAACTTCGTCGAAGGACAGGAATGATGAGAAGGAACGGCGGTTTTAAAAGCGCCCGATGAATCGGGCAACTACAATTATCAGCAAGGCTTCCCTCGACCACAATGCCTCGGGATCTGATCGAAAAGTCTGCGGCTACCAAAAGAAAGGGAGCCCACAAGGGGCCCCCCTACATTTTAATGAATCAAAATATGTTGAGTTTACAGAAGATTGAGATTGCCACGTCCCGCCAGAGGCGGGACTCGCAATGACACAATGCCAGGCGAAGTCTGGGCTGCCTACACATCAGTTGCTCCCTGCTCCCTGCTATTTTTTCTCTTCGGCGGCGGGTTTAGCGGCTCGGAGGACCTTGAGCTCGCGCTTCAGGACGATCCGCTCGTAGGCGCTGTAAAGCGAGGAGACGATGAAGCCCAGCAGGAAAAAGAGGATGAGGAGCAACCAGAGATTGATCGGGGTCGAGGTCCAGGTTTTAAAATACACGTTCAGGGTTATTATCACCGGGTGCTGGAGCTCGTTGTAGTTCTGGAAAAAGAAGATAAAGGAACAACAAACCATCAGGACCCAAAACCCCGCTTTAATCATTCCCATATATCCTCCTTAATAATTTTTCAGTTTCAAGTTTCAAGTTTAAAGTTTAAGGTTTAAAGTTCAAAGTTTAAAATTTAAAGTTCAAAGTTAGATACAAATATTTTATGATTTTATCATTTCCACTCTTTGAACCTGAAACTTGGAACTTGGAACTTGAGACTTGTTTTTACTCTAGTTCCCCCGTCTTGGCCCAGGTGCTGATGTAATGCGGGATCTGCTCGATGGGAAGGATCTTGTCCACTCTCCCGGTTTCGATGGCCTCCCGGGGCATCCCGAAAACCACCGAGCTATGCTCGGACTGGGCGATGATCGACCCGCCTTTTTTCTTGATCTGGATCACCCCGTCCCGGCCGTCGTTGCCCATCCCGGTCAGGAGCACGCCCAGGCAATTTTTGCCGGCCACTTCGGCCGCGCTCTCGAACAGCATGTTTACCGAGGGGATATATCTTTCCCGGCCCCGGCCGGAGAGCTTCAGCACCAGATTCTTGCCCCGGCGGTCGAGGTAGAGGTTTTTCCCGCCCGGGGAGATGTACCCCTGCTGGGGCAGGAACGGATCGCCGTCTTCGGCTTCCTTGATCGGATAGGCGGAGAAGCGGTCCAGGCGTTCGGCAAAAGCCCGGGTAAACCCTGGGGGCATGTGCTGGGAAACGGCGATCGCGATCGGGAGCCCGGGCCGGAGAGTGGTGAGGATCTGGGAAATGGCCGCCGGTCCGCCGGTGGAGGCCCCGATTACCACCAGGCGGAAATCGACCAGTCCCGGCTCCTCGACCTTTTTCACCGGGGCGGGGGCCCGGGGAACCACGGGCCGGGGGCTCGGGAGGATGCGATCCTTGATGCTTTCGAGGCGGAATTCCCGGGCGGCCCGGATCTTCCGGATCAGGTCGTCGCGAACGTTGTAAAGCTCCGGGGAGATGGTGCGGGTGGGCTTGGGCAGGAAGTCCACCGCCCCGAGTTCCAGGGCCTGGAAGACGCTTTCCGCCTCCCGCCGGGAGCTGACCACCAGGATCGGGAGGGGGGATTGGTTCATGACGATCCGGAGGAAGGTGAAACCGTCCATCCCGGGCATCTCCAGGTCGAGCGTGACCAGGTCGGGTTTCAGCTTCCGGAGCTGCTTCAGGCCCTCTTCCCCGTTCCCGGCCGTCCCCACCACCTCGATATCGGGGGCGTCGGCGAGCATCTCGCGAAGGGCCTTGCGGTTGAAGGCGGAGTCGTCGATCACCAGGACGCGGATTTTATTCACTTGGCGTTCCCCGGAGGGGCCCCCGGGCCCGGTTTCTGGTAGACCATGTCGTGCTTGAAGTGGCGGAGGATGAAGTCGGTGGAGAGGTTCATCAGGGATTCGGAATGCCCGAGGAGGAGGAAGCCGCCCGGACGCAGGCGGTCGAAGAAACTTTTAATCACCCGGCGGCGGGATTCCCGGTCGAAGTAGATAATCACGTTCCGGCACATGATCAGGTCCTGCGGCTTGACCATCTTGATCCGCTCTTCGTCGAGGAGGTTCAGGTGCCCGAAAGTCACGAACCGCCGGATCTCGTCCCGGACCCGGAAGCCTTCCTCCGTCGTCTCAAAATAGGCTCGCCGGTAGACGTCCTGGGTGGCCCGAAAAGCCGATTCCCGGTAAACGCCTTTCCGGGCCAGGGCCAGGACCCGGTTGGAGATGTCGCTGGCGAAGATTTCCACCGCCCATTTTTTCAGGGCCAGGTGATCGTGGGTCAGGATGGCCAGGGTATAGGCTTCCTCCCCCGAGCTGCAGCCGGCGCTCCAGATCCGCAGGTTTTTTTCAGAGGAGGGATACGGCTCGTTTTTCCGCGCTTCGACGATTTCCGGAATAATCTCTTCGGTCAGGGCCTGGAGCTGGTAGTCTTCCCGGAAGAAGTAGGTCTCATTGGTGGTCAGGATCTCGGCCAGGGTGTTGAGTTCCTCCTCCCGGTGGGGATCGTACTTGAGGAAGAAATAATAATCCCGGAAATTCCGCATCCGGTGAGCCCGGAGCTGCTGGGAAAGCCGGCGTTCGAGCAGGAACTTGGCTTGCTCGTCAAAATAAATCCCGCAGTAGCGGTTGATGAAATCCCGGAGGCTGCGGAAGTCCTCGTCGCTCATCTGGAGCGGGGGTTCCAGAACCGACTCCCTTCCCGGTTTGATGTTCTCCGATGCGTTTTCCAAGTTGCCTGACCGATTGTTACTATTCAGCCACTAAGCCACTAAGCCACTAAGCCACTAAGATTAGAGAATTACTCTTTTAATACCCTTATCTATCCTTGGCGTCTTGGTGGCTACCTGAACGGTTACAACCGATTTCCATAACCCCGAAAATCCGTGTAATCCGTGTCATGGGTTCTCTTCTAGAGCGGCAGCTGGTCCGGAAACCGGGCCTCCCCTTTGGATCCCCGGAGCAGGGCCAGGACGGCCTCCCGCACCAGGGGATCTTCCTCGACTTCAAGCCTTTCCTGCAGGGCTTTGGCGAGGGCAGGGTCCTTGCGGGCCGAGAGCTCTTTCAGGGCCTGGACCAGGTGCAGCCGAACGTTGAACGCCGGGTGGGAAAGCAGCTCGAGCAGAAGTTCCAGGGGGATTTCCCCCTCTTGAAACGGGGTCAGGGATTCCACCGCCGCCACCACCACCTCCGGGTCGGGGGCGCGGAGGGCCTTCCGGAGCACGGGGCGGACGTCTTTTCCGCCGATCCCGGCCAGGGCCCGGACGGCGGCTTCCGCGACCGGGCCTTCGCCCTTTTCCAGTTCCTGAGAGAGGGCGGTGATGACCCGGGCATCGCCCCGGCCGATCCGGCCGAGGGCCTCGACCACGCTGGTCCGCGCCCAGAGATCCTCATCCCGGAGGGCGTGCAGAAGCGGTTCGAGGGATTTATTCTGGCCGAGCAGGCCCAGGGCCCGGGCCGCGGCGACGCGGACGCGGGGATCCTCGTCGGCCAGGGAGAGAATCAGGTTTTCCGCGGCCGAGGTGGCCCGCAGCTCCGCCAGGGTGATCGCGGCCGCTTCCCGGACGGAGGCCGATTCGGCTTTCAGGGCCAGGATCAAATCCTCCAGGGCTTCCCGGGCCTGGATTTCCCCGATCAGGATGATCGAATTGCGCTGGACGCATTCCGAGCCGTCCTTCAGCCGGCACATAACCTCCTTGACCACCTTGGGCTTGTCCATTTCGGAAAGCAGCCGGAGCGCGGAAAGGGCCGCGGACGAGAGCTCGCCTTCCATCTCATCCAGGAGACGGGTCAGTTCCGGGATCAGCCCGGTGAGTCCGAGACGACCGGCGGTCAGGGCGGCTTCGATTTTATCCTTCCCGTTCATACCGGTGGTGGTGAGGGTGTTCCGGATCAGTTTCTCCCGCTGGGCATCGAAGGCGGGATTGCCCCCGCTGTCAAAATAACCCAGGAGCTCCATGACCCGGGAACGTTCCTCCTCTTTCAGCTTCGGATAGCGGCGGATCAGGCCGGCCACCGATTCCGCCCCGAGCCGGGAGATCCCGGTGCGGGCCAGCCGCTGCTGTCCTTGGGACTTTGGAGGAGCGGGAGGATCTCCCCCGCGCTCAAGTCGGCGGGGGAAAGTTCCAGCTCGGGCTGGGAATTCAGGAGTTCCGAAAGGGCGAGCAGGGCTTTTTCCCTGGGCCGGGATCCGCCCTCCCGGGTTTTCTGGATCAGGGCGGCCAGGGCCTCCGGGTTGCGTCTCGCGCCCAGGGCGGCCAGGGCTACTTCGCGGAGGGTGGGGTCTTCCAGGCGGCGGGACAGGGGCTCGACCGGCAGGCGGGCCCCGCGGCGTCCCAGCTCCTTCAGGGCCTGAAGAATCAGGAAATTCAGCCCGGTGGAGGGGCCCAGGATTTTGATCAGGGGTTCGACCGCCGTTTCCGTTCCGGCCTTGCCCAGGGCTTCCACCGCGGCCATCCGGGTATTTTCATCCGGGTCGGAGAGGGAGGAAACCAGAAGGGGCAGAACCTCCCGGCCCCCGATCTCCCCCAGAATCTCGACCGCGAATTTACGGACCTCCGGATCCTGGTCCCGGGAGAGTTTCTCGATTTCCGGCAGGGCCTTCCGGCCCAGGCGGATGAAGATCTCGATCGCCGAGTTGCGCTTCCCGGCGTTGTCCTCGGAGCGGAGGGCCTCCCCCAGGGCCTGGGCCCGGGCCCGCGGCTCGGGAAAGCCGATCAGGACCTCGACCGCGGCCTTGCGGACGCGCCAGGAGGGGTCTCCGATTCCTTCGGAAAGGAGGGTGAGGATTTCCGGAATCCGGAAGGCGTCGAGGTTTTCGAAGGTCCCGGTCAGGCTCTCGATCTTCTTCCGGCGCTCCTCTTCCGGGAGGTCGGAGAACCCCGGGGCGGATTTAGGTTTTTTCCCCGTGGTCGAGTTCATCAAGATATGCCCAGTTCCTTTTTCTTGTTCGCGACCAGCTGCTCGAGGGCGTCCTTGAGAAAGTCGTGCCCTTCCCGGACCGGGGCCGGCACCCTCTCCTTGAAGAGCTTGTAGCCTTCCTCGATATCCCGTTTCAGGAGCTCGTAAAAATTGCCTTTTTGAATGCCTTCCTTGATTGAGTCCGCATTGTAGAGGGCGATGTCGGAAACGATGATGCGGGCCAGGCGCTTGGCTTTCTCCTCTTCCGGGGAACCCGTGGCGGCGGGCGCTACCGCAAGCTGGGCGGCCGGCGGCGGGGCCGCGGCGGGCGCGGGGGTTGGGGCCGGGGCGGCCGCTTAGGGCTCAGCCAGGAGCGGGG
>JAPLJL010000061.1 GCA_026388615.1 Pseudomonadota bacterium
GTACCGGTTTAAAACGGATACGCTCACTCCCATTCGGGTATTTTTCGATAATATCCCCTTCCTTTTCCTTATAACGACCGGCATCCCATATATCTCCCCGGGCCAGGCGGTGCAGTTCCAGAATGGTTTTTTCGGAAACGGGAAACTTGGCCCCTTTTTCATGGATCAGTTTCAGCGCTTCCCGATAACCTCGGACCTCTTCTTCGTCTCGATCCCGGAGCTTGGATTGCCCGAAAACAACGGTTCCTACACGGGCGCGATCAATCTCCACCCCCTCGATCCGGTTGGAGGAAACCGCGCTTTCAACCAAGGCGTATTCACGCAAAACCTTTAGCCGTTGGGGCGCTTGTCTGGTAAATAGCTCCTGTTTGCCCCGGGCCTCGCCGAGATCGGCGAGATACCAAGAAGCCGCGGTGGGAATCGTCTCCGGTTTTGCTGAAAACTGTCTAAAAGTCATCATTTTTATATGCGGAATGTTTTGATGAATTTGGAAAAAGGATGCTCTTTATTATAGATTTTATTTTTATGAAATTCGAGGTTTTTATCGAAGCGTTCGACCAGATCGAGGATTTGTTTGGGGGCGGAGGACATTATAGTTTTCAATATATCACAAATGGGGTGGCGTCAGAAATAGCATCAGCAAGCTGATGCGCTCCATAGAAAAGAAAAAAGATGAGGTTCTGAGGGCATGGATTTTTTTACCCTCCCCTCCATCCCCCCTGGCCGACGCGAGCGTCCGCTCGGGCAGGCTCCCCTCCCCGCCTTTGACGGGGCAAGCAAAGGGAAGGGAGTTTTTATAGAATGGAAAATCAAGAAAAAAGGGAGGCCATAAAGGCCTCCCCTACAAAAACATGAACACGCCCGATGAATCGGGCAACTACAAAAACATAATAATATATCTACAAGGAAGGGTAATTAAATAAAGGGAGTTTGTGGAAGCGCCCCTAAGTTTCAAATCTGCAGTTCTTTTTTAATTTCTTTGGCCAGCCAAGAACGGATTAAAGTTTGGTAGGGCACGGATTTCATCGTGGCTATCTTTTTAATTGCCTGGACATGAAGCGGGTCTAATTTAATGGTGATGTTTTTCAACTGGTATTTTCTTTTTCCCTGAATAATATTTTCTCTCAGCGTATCCTCTAGACTTAATTCTATCGGCTCATCTTCAATTTCCTTCAAAATGTTGCCGTGGTCATAAAAAGCCGCATCCCGGTTGGGTTTTTCGAATTTTTTAAGATTATTTCTGCTCTTCATCGGAATCACCTCCTCGACTTGCGCAGATAATATTTTTTCTCCGAACTTTTCATATCCCAGCCGGTGATAATCCGGGCAACGCCTTTACTTTTCAGAGCGAAGATTATGGTCAAATAGCGTCCATCCAGGGTGGGTCCGAATACGGCGTAATGGCCGTGTTTCGTTTTCCTGAATAAGGGTTTACAGGCAAATACTTCTTCCGCCTCGATGGGTTCGACTCCATGTTTCAGGCCAAGATGGACAACGTTTCCTTCGTCCCATTCATAATCAGCGATTTTCAAGATGAGATCCTTTATCTTTAGTAATATAAAGTATTACCTATTTATTCCCCCCAGTCAATGGAAAAATGATGTCCGGAACGCAGGCTCAAGCCTGCGGCTACCTAATTCAACTTAAATAAAAAATCTGTTTTGCATGATTCGAGGTTTTTCTCGAAGCGTTCGACCAGATCGAGGATTTGCTTGGGGGACGGGGTACATGATTGGTAGTAATATATCAATAAAAGGTGAGATCATAAAGCAGAGATTCTTCGCCTCGACAATACAGATCACGTCGGGACTCAGAATGACAGTGTAATGGAACTCTCCCCCAGCCCCTCCCTCAACAGGGAGGGGAAAAGAAAAAGGGAGACGGTAGAATGGCTCCCCTACGAAAATATAAACACGCCCGATGAATCGGGCAACTACACTGAAAGAAAGAAACATCGCATCAGTCCCTCCCTATCCAGAGAGGAAAATCTTCATCACCCTCCCCTTCATCCCCTCCCCTCAAGGGAGGGGAATAAATCGAATAAGCAGAGGGACGGAGGGGGGAAATCCTGGATTCCTGCTTCCTCCTACGCTTTCAGCTTCGGAAGGACAGGTTCGCAGGAATGACAGAAAAGAGGAAAGCGGGAATGACAGACAAAAGCTAGAGGAGCAGGAATGACATCAAAAACAGCATCAGCAAGCTGATGCGCTCCATAGAAAAAGACAAAAGAGAGATCCTTCGCTGACGCTCAGGATGACAGGAAGAGGGGGATTCAGGATGACACTGCAACTCTCCCCTTCCCCTCCCTTAACAGGGAGGAGAATTTAAAACACTTTGTAAATCCAGACGGTTTGATCGAAAATATCAGCCATGCTTCCGGAAGTGATGAATCAACTGGAAAAGCCGCTTACGGATTTTATCGCGCAGGAGCTCGAACCCCGCTGGGATAATCTCAACCGCCGCGACGATGAACTCCTCCGGGAACTCCTGAAAGCTTCGGCCCCGCTGGGTCTTTCCCTGGCCATCGTCCCGAAGGAACTCTCCGGGGCCGGGTTCCCTCCCCAGTCGGCCGCTTATATCCTGGAGGAACTGGCCGCTTCGGTGCCGGCCTTCGCGACCATCATGGGCCTGCATTATTCGGGCCTGGCCCTGATTCTATCCCTTCCCGACCCCGGCCAGAAGCGGCAGATTCTTGCCCCTCTGACCGGTTCCGGAGACAATCCCCGGCTGGTTTCTCCCGCCCTTTGGGAGGACCCGGCTCCCCGCGATCTGCGTGATTTGCCCGCTTCGCTTTCCACCCGGCTGGAATATAACTCGATAACCGGCGGCAAAAACTCAGTGATTTTCTGTGAAAATACCCAAGGGCTGATCGGCCTGGCCCGGGACCAGGAGGAGATGTTATCCTGGGTTCTCTTTTCCCCCCGGAATCCAAACCTGAAAGTCAGGAACCTTCCCGAACCGATGGGACTCCGGTTTTGCCCTTTCGCCCATCTCGAGTTCGATAAAATTCCGGCCGCGGCCTCCTGGCCGGCCAATCCCCTTGATTACCTGATCTCGATCGACGGTTTTGAGGCCGCGATCGCGGTGGGAATCGCCCAGGGCGCTTACAACCGGACCTTTGCGAATGCCCTGGAGCGTTACCAGGGTGGAAATAAGATCTGCGATCAAGACCCCGTCCGGGGAATCCTGGCCGACCGGGGCATTGCGATCGAAGCCGCCCGGGCCCTGGCCTATCGGAGCGTCAGCTGGGGCTGGGATCAGCACGCACCGGAAACTGAAGTAGGGGCTTCCGCCTTCGCCGCCGGGCTGGCTTCAAAAATCGTGCTGGACTGCATCCAGCTCCTGGGCAGATACGGATACATGAAGGATCCCCGGCTGGAAAGATTCTTCCGCGACGCTAAGGTCTACGAGTTCATGATCGCGCGCGCCGGCCTGAGAAAATCCTGGTATATCGCCGAGATGATCGCCAGAAGCCGGGGGTAACAGATGAGGGTCGGCGCGGATTCGACTGATGGGAAAAATCATACATTCTGAAAACATCTTTCAACCATCATTGCGAGAAGCTAAGCTACAAAGAATCTCGCCGCCACAAAAATAAACGGGATTGCGACGCCCTTGACAAAGTCGGGCTCGCCATGACAAAAGTAAGAAATGCCCATCCAAAAAATTTACTGTAACAGCTGCGGGGAAAAGGTTGAGCCCCTGATCGCCTTGAACACCAAGGGCGAGGAACAAAATTTCTGCATCAACTGCGGGCTGCCCCTGGAAGACAGCGCCTCCCCCGAGTCCTACCAGCTCGAGCACGTGGTGATCGCCGAGGATTCTCCCCTAATCCAGCAAATCATTTCCGACGTTCTGGTGGGACAGGGTTTCGCCCGGATGCTTTCCACCTGCATCAGCGGGGAAGAAATGATCGCGCGGCTGACCAATCTCTTTGCCCACGACCGGACCCCGGACCTGATCATCCTGGATGTCAACATGTCCGGGATGAGCGGAACCGATTGTGCCGTCAGCCTTCGCGCCCTGGAGCAGGGAATGTCCACCAAGGAACCGATCCCCATCCTGTTTTTTACCTCCGAGGAATGCGACGCGAAGTTCAAGCAGACCCTGCGCAGCCTGAGCCCGGCCATGTATGTGAACAAAGGATTGGATTCTTCCCCGCGATTGTTGGGAAATCGCTTCCAGACCGTGATCACCAAGCTTTTGGAATTACGGAATAAAACGATCAATTCCCAGAAATAATTATGACCAGATTGTCCGGAACAATAGGAACACTGCTCCGTTAGCCCGACGGAGAAAAAAATCTGTTAATAAGGAGAAAAAAATGAAAATAAGCTGCCAGATCGGAAAACCGGAAAAAATAAAAACCGACGCCCTGGTTCTATTCGCGCCCCAGGAGCAGAAACTTCCCCGGGACCTGATCCCGGTCGATCGGGCCACCCGCGGCCAGATCTCGAAATTGCTTAAATCCGGGGATTTCAGCGGCAAGGAAGGCGAGTCGGCCGTTTCCTACCCGGACGGGAGAATACCCGCCCAAAGGATTCTGCTCGCCGGACTGGGTAAAATATCCGAGGTTAACCTGGAAACCTGCCGGTACTCAGCCGGAAAGGCTTTATGCCGGGCTCGGGACCTGGGCGCCCGCGAGTGTCATCTGCTCCTTCCGGAGATCCCCGCCGGAGTCGGATCCGGCCCGATCGCCCAGGCCCTGATTGAAGGCGGATTGCTCGCCCTTTACCAGTACGAGGAATACAAGACCGAAAAAAGCAAAAAACAAATTCAGAAAATCACCCTCCTGGCCCGGAGCGAAACCGAACGCCGCCTGATCAATTCCACGATCACGAAAATTCAAATCATCATCGAATCGGTCAATTTTGCCCGGGATCTGGTCAACGGACCCGGCAACAAGGTCACCCCGGAATTTCTGGCCGGAGAAGCCCGCCGCCTGGCCCGGGAAGAAAGATTGAAACTGAAAATATTCGGCCCGGCCGAAATCAAAAAGATGGGGATGGGCGGGCTCTCGGCCGTCTCGGTCGGAAGCACCCGAAACCTGCCCCGTTTCCTGGTCATCGAATATCCGGGTAAAGGCCGAACCGGGCGGAAACCGGTGGCGCTGGTCGGAAAAGGGATAACCTTCGACTCGGGAGGAATCTCGATCAAGCCCGCGAACGGGATGGAAGAGATGAAAACCGACATGGCCGGGGCGGCCGCGGTTTTGGGCACCCTCCGGGCCGCGGCCCGGCTGAAGCTTTCACCCCGGATTGTCGGGTTCATTCCCGCCACCGAGAATATGCCCAGCGGGTCGGCCTATCGTCCCGGCGATGTCCTGCGCCCCTATTCCGGTCCCACCGTCGAGGTGATTTCCACCGACGCTGAGGGCCGCCTGATTCTGGCCGACGCCCTGGCCTACGCCTGCAAAAAATACCGTCCGGAAGCCATTATTGACCTGGCCACCCTGACCGGCGCCTGCATCATCGCCCTGGGCCGGGAAGCCTCAGGCCTTCTCGGTAACGATCCCAAACTGATCAAAAAAATCATCCAGGCCGGGGAGGAATCCGGGGAACGGGTCTGGCAGCTTCCGCTCTGGAAGGAATACGGCGAAGCGATCAAGAGCAACGTAGCCGACATCAAGAACTCCGGCAACCGCGAAGCGGGGACCATCACCGGAGGGATGTTTCTGAAACACTATGTCGGGGACACCCCCTGGGCCCACCTGGATATCGCCGGCACCGCCCATGAGGAAAAGGGACGCCGCTACTTCGGCAAAGGCGCCACCGGGGTGGGAATCAGGCTTTTAATCAAGCTCCTGCAGGATTGGTAGACCGGACCGCCCATAGCTAAGCGCAGCAGTAATCTGCCGGATTAAATAAATATTTGTAGTTCGCCGATTCATCGGCATTTTTTAAAAATCGCCCGATAAATCGGGCAACTACATTTCGTTTGGAAATAAGAAAAAATTTCCGGTTCTTTACTTGTCCGAAAGCTTCTTCATATCCTCGGCGAATGAAATCTCGGGGTGGAAAAGCGGCGGGGTCAGGACGTAAACCATTTCCGCTTTCTCTTTGCCCGGGTTACGCCAGGAATGCGGCTGGGAAGACTTGTAGTGAAAGCTATCGCCCTTTCGGAGTAAATATTTCTCCTCCCCCAGGTTAATCTCGATTTTGCCCCGCAGGCACAGGATCAGTTCCTCCCCCTCGTGGTAAAGATTATCGTCGCCGGTCTTGCCGCCCGGTTCCAGGGTCACTACCGCCGAGAAGATTTTCCAATCCTTGATCCGCCAGGCGATGGTCTCGGCCACGATCCGGCTTTCATTGCTGTAAAGCGCCGTCCGGTCTTTCCGGCGAATCAGCTCGAAATCCCTGACTTCCTCCACCGTCTCATCCAGGAATTCCCCGACCTTGTGTCCCAGGGCGTGGGCGATCCGGACCATCGTCGCGACGGAAGGGATCATCCCATCGGTCTCAATTTTATAAATCCCGGCCGGGGAAACCCCGGCGATTTCCGCCAGTTTCTGGATCGAAAGTTTCTGGTCCTGGCGGAACCTGCGGATTTTTTCCCCTACTCTGAGGACCAAGTCTCTGACCATTTTTATTTCCCCCTGAGAT
>JAPLJL010000368.1 GCA_026388615.1 Pseudomonadota bacterium
ACCTCGGCCAGGGGGCGGTGGGGAGGGAGAAGCTTGAGGCCGGTCAGCTCGGACACCAGCCCCAGGTACATGTCTTCCACCACTTTTTTGAATTCGGGGTCCAGGCGCGGGGGTTGGTAGCCGTGGTCCTTGAGGATGGAACCGATTTTCCGGCCCGTCCGGTTGGCTTCCGATTTGGCTTCCGCGATCTTTTTGAGAAATTCCGGGTGGTGGCGGCGGTAGTATTGCCGGATCGGTTCCTTGGAAATCTGGATGCCGTCCTTGACCAGGCGAAGCTCGTCCGGGGTAATGGCGTCGCCGAGCAGGATGCGTTTCCGGACCCGGAGGAATTCGAATTTGCCGTCCCAGAGCTCGATCCCGGCCCGGGCAAAGCGGTCCCGGAGAAAAATCGCCAGGAGAAAACTGGTTTCCAGGAGCTCGGCGAATTCCGGGTTGGCGAGGCCGGAGAAATTCAGGGCGACTTCGGGAGAAAGAGCCCGGTCGCTGGGCTCGAGCTTGGAGAAGCATTCCCCCACCGGGCGGGGGAGCCAGCGGCCCTCCTCGACCCGGTTCAGCCCCAGGGTCTCCAGGTATCCCGGGTTGGCCTTGACCCGTTCGAGGAGGGAGCTCCCGGTCGGGGTCCCGAAGCGGAAGACCACCTCAAGCGGGATCAAATAATTATCCGTGCCGTAATGCAGACGGTTGTAATTCCAGACCGGGTGTCCCTCGATTTCCCCCCGCTCGGGTTTCAGGATCTGGACCGCCCAGACCTCGATCCGGCGGGAGAGGGTTTCCAGCCGGGGGGTTCGGGTCAGGGGTTTCCCCGGGGGAATGATCCCCCGGTAATGGGAGGGCATCCCGGATTTCTGAAAGCGCTTGAGGAGCGGGGATTTCAAGAGCCGGGTCCGGAAATCCTGGTCGGAGATGTTCGACCAGACCGGGGAGCCGGCCAGGGATTTCCACTCCCGGGGATCGGCGAGGCGTTCGAAGAACCAGGCGGTCATCAGGGTCAGGGCTTCCCCTTTTCCCTCCAGGCGGTCGGGCATCTTCCCATAATCGAAGACGGAGAAATCGTCGGTGAATTCAAAGAGGAAACGCCCGGGGCGGGCCGGGGTGGGCGGGGCGAGGGCGATCAGGTCCTTGACCGAGCCCCGGTAAACGACGTTTTTAGCCGGTTTTTTCATTTAGGATCGGGACGGTTATGGGGGCCGGAGCCGCTTCCGGGACCGGGGCCGTAAAGTTTTCCTTCCAGCTGAGGGTGGCTTTCCCCGGAGGCCCGGCGATGGAGAGGGAGACGGAAACCGAGGAGGTTTCCGGGGTGCCCGGCGGGATGCTGAAGCGGACCAGGTAAACCCGGGACCAGGGATTGGCCAGGGGGTAAAAGCGGTTCAGGAATTCCTCCTTCCAGCGGAGCCTTTGGATCGAGGTGGCGCCGAGCTGGAGGCCGTTCCGGAAAAGGTAGATCCTCCAGGTGGAATCGGCTTTTTGCAGGTCATTGGTTTCCGAAAGGGTGGAGTTGACGACCAGGATGAAATCCTCGTAGCTTTTGGCCTGGTCCAGCTCGGCCGCGAGATATTTATCCTTTTCCGCCGGGCTTAAGTTATAAACCCGCGCATATTCGTCCATGTACACCCGGCGAAAGGCGGAGCCGCGATAAACCGCCTGGATGTCGAGCTGGGTTTCCAGGCCCACGTAGAGCTTGTCGACCTGGGTGTAGCGGGCCAGGGCGTCGGAATAGCCGCTGCTCCGGGGCGGGGTGATCCCCAGGCCGGCGCAGCCGGAAACGCCGAGGGAAAAGAGGAGGGCGCTAACCCCCCAGCAGCTCTTCCCGATTGAAAATGGCCTCGAGCTCATAGCCTTTCTCCTTGAGTTTTTCCCTCCCGCCTTCCTGCCGGTCCAGGAGCGCCATCACCCTGATCACCGAGAAACCGCATTCCTCGGAGCGGGCGATCGCCCGGAGGGCGGAATCCCCGGTGGTGACCACGTCCTCTACGATCACCACTCGCGCCGCGGGAGAAACGTTCTTCAGACCTTCCATCCAGGCCCCGGTCCCATGGCCCTTGGCTTCCTTGCGGACGATGAAGGCGGACAGGGGATCTTTTTCCAGCTGGCTCCAGAGGGCCAAGGCGCTGACCAAGGGGTCGGCCCCCAGGGTGAGGCCGCCCACGGCATCGGCCCGGAGGGGCAGGGCCCGGATCCGCTGGTAGAGGAGCTTCGTGGTCAGGTAGATGCCCTCGGGGTTCAGGGTGGTCTGCTTGCCGTCCACGTAGTAGTTGCTTTTCCGCCCCGAGCTCAGGATCACGTCCCGCTTTTCCAGGGAAAATTTGCGGAGGAGTTCCAGGAGCCGGTCGCGGTCCTGCAGGGTTTCAGCGGCGTTAATGGGTTTTCTTTTGGGCATGGCTAGATCTCAAAAAGGGTTAATTGAGGCGAACGCACCTCGGTGGAAAAATCAATCGGGTATTCCCCGTTGAAGCAGGCTACGCAGTAATCCTCTTTCTTCCCCCCCACCGCCCGGTAAAGCCCTTCGAGGGAAAGGTAACCCAGGGTGTCGGAGGTGACGTACTGATTGATCTCGGACACGGTGTGGGAGGAGCCGATCAGTTCCTGACGGGTGGGGATGTCGACCCCGTAGAAACAGGGATGGGTCAGCCAGGGCGAGCTGATCCGGAGGTGGACTTCCTTCGCCCCCGCGGCCCGGACCATCCGGACGATTTTCCGGCTGGTCGTGCCCCGGACGATCGAATCGTCCACTACTACCACCCGCTTCCCCTGGAGGAAGTCCCGGACGGCGTTGAGCTTGACCTTGACCCCGAAGTGCCGGATGGACTGCTTGGGCTCGATGAAGGTCCGGCCCACGTAATGGTTGCGGATCATCCCCAGCTCGAAGGGAACCCCCAGCTCCTGGGCGTAGCCGATCGCGGCCGGCACCCCCGAGTCCGGGACCGGGATGACCATATCCGCGTCGGCCGGATGCTCGCGGGCCAGCTGGCGCCCGAGCTCCTTCCGCACCGCGTAGACGTTTTTCCCGAAGACCAGGGAATCGGGACGGGCGAAGTAGATATATTCGAAAATGCAGTGAGCGCGGCGGGGAGCTTCCTGGGTTTTGAAGGATTCCACCCCCGCGGGCGAGATGACCAGCACCTCGCCCGGCTCGACCTCGCGGAGATAATCCGCTTCAATCAGGTCGAGGGCGCAGGTCTCCGAGGCCACCGCCATTCCGCTCCCCAGCCGGCCGAGGACCAGGGGCCGGAAGCCGTAGGGATCACGGGCGGCGATCAGCTCGCGCTCGTTCTGGACCACCAGGGAATAGGCCCCCCGGACCTGGGCGAGCGCGGCCATCAGCCGCTCCACCAGGGAATTGCCCTTGGCCTTGGCGGTCAGGTGAACCAGGACCTCGCTGTCGACCGTGGATTGGAAGATCGAGCCCTGGGCCTGGAGCTCATCCCGGATGCTCATGGCGTTGACCAGATTGCCGTTGTGGGCCAGGGCCAGCGGCCCCCGGTCCAGCTCCACCACGAAGGGCTGGATGTTTTTCAGGAGCATCTTGCCCGTGGCTACGGTGGAGTAGCGATTGTGGCCGATGGCGATGTGGCCGGTAAGCTCCTTCAAAATTTTTTCGTTGAAAATGTCCGCCACGTGGCCGATCTGGCGGTGGGAGTAGAGGAAATTGCCGTCGGAGGAAACGATCCCGGCGCCCTCCTGGCCCCGGTGCTGAAGGGCGTAGAGGGAAAGATAGGCTAGGTTGGCGGCCTCCGGGTGCCCGAAAATCCCGCAGACCCCGCACTCTTCGTGGAGCTTGAACGGGCCTGGTTTTCGCCTGAGGTCTTTCATCGTATTCTCATTTCAAATCCGGTGTTGGATGCCGAGGTTGATTCGGTAATAAAAAAGATTAAAGGGCATGAGAATGCTGGGGGAATTAACCGGGTAATTTTCCCCCGCCCCTGGGGTTTCCAGGGAAAAAGTTATGGTGGTTTGGGGGGAAGGCGCGAAGCTCACGCCCGGGGTGAGCTGAATGTAATATCCTTTCCCCATGGTTATGGCCTGCTCGTTTCCCAGCCAGGCTTTGGAACCACCTATATTAATATAGTTAGCGGAAACGCCTAGAGTCAATCGGCGGTAATAGGCGGAAACCCCGAATCCAGCCGAAAACTCGTTGCCGGGCCGGTAATGGTAGGTTTCGGTATACCGCTTCTTTTCCATGGTTTCGGAATCATAGTAGGCCTGGGTCACACTGTAATTACCGGCGAAACGGATTCGGTAGGCCAGGGAGAAATCGTAGAGAAGAAAACCGGCTTTTCCCTTGCCTTTGATCCCGAGAAAAAGATCGCTCTGCCCGTCGCCGGTATTGATCTCTTCGCGGTCGAGGTCGATCGCACTGCTCCCGGTCGCCGCCTTCCAGGCGATCCGGGCCGCGAGCTCGGGAAGAAACCGAGGAAGTTGAACAAGTCGGTAGTCAGCCTCCAGGGTCACATCCCCGATCCCGGTTTTCTGCAGGTCGTAGGGGATGTTGAGGTAAGCGGAGTAGGTGGTGGTGGTGCCCCCGCTGTAACATTCCCCCAGGTTTTCCTCGGTCCGGTAGTAGCCTGAATACACCCGGCGGGTCACCGGGAGGGAAAGACCCATCATGAAATCGCCGGTCAGGCCGTAGGAAAGGCTGACGGTGGTTTTACCGTCGGTGAAAGTAAACCCCGGATAAGCCTCCCGGGCGGCCCCGTTCTCGTCGAAATACTTTCCCCCGCTGACAAAATCAAAGTCGAGCCGGGTCCCGATCTGGCCCTGATCCAGGACCAGGGCGGGAAGGGTCGGGGGGGCTTCCGCCCGGGCCGGGGAAAGGCCCAGGCCCGCGGCCGCGAGGCCGGAGGCGGCAATGATGAAAAAAAACTTGCCCGCCTTCATTTCAAGGGGGAAAGGAAAATTTTAACGGACATGCTTGACCTTCATTACTAATATATTAAACCCAGGAATTGAAACTTCCACGGTTTGAGTGAAAATTAAGGAGGGGAGCGAAACGCTCCCCTTTGAGTTCCTGAACCCGGGAACCGCGCCGGGCCTCTCCGGAAAGAGAGGCCCGGCCGGCCGAAATGGGGATGATTACTTGCCGACGTACTTGAAGGAAACCTTCACCCGGGCGCGATAGGCCGTGACCTTACCGTCTTCGATCTTGAGATCGAGCTCGGAGATCTCGGCGACCCGGAGGTCCCGGAGGGACTGGCTGGCCGTCTCCACCGCGTTCTTGGCCGCTTCTTCCCAGGACTTTTTGCTGGTCCCCACGAGTTCAATGATTTTGTAGACACTCTCTGGCATGGTTTTTCCTCCTTTTCAAGGTTGGGGGTTACTGCCCCAATCTAGCAAAAGCGAATTTTAATGCAAGCTGTTTTGGGGATGGCTCGTCGGTGCCCGGGGGCTTTCGACGGTGGAAGGGCCGGAACCGGGCCCGGGGCTTTATTTCCGACGCCACCAGAAGAGCAGGAACACGGTGGTCGAACCGAGCGCGAGGAGCATGATAATCCAAAAGGCGAAATGCAGGGGAGCCAGGGGGATGGTCACGTTCATGGAAAAGATCGAGACCACCAGGGTGGGCACCATGATGGAGATGGTGATGATATTCAGGGTTTTCATCAGGACGTTCAGGTTGTTGCTGACAATCGAAACCCGGGCGTCCATCAGGCTGGCCAGGATGTTGGAATAGATTTCGGCCTGTTTGAAACACTGGGTGCTTTCGACGATCATGTCATCCAGGAACTCCAGCTGTTCCTGGTTAAACCCGAGCTTGGCGGCGTTGAGCTTGATTTTTTCGATCAGCACGTTGTTGGAATTGATGGCGTTCAGGTAGTAGACCAGGCTTTTCTCCAGGGTGAAAAGGTGGATCAGGTACCGGTTTTCCATGGATTGATTGATTTTCTGCTCCAGCTCTTCGGACATCATGTTGATTACCTTCAGATGTTCCAGGAAATGGAAGATGGAACGGAAGATGAGCCGCAGGACAATATCCGAGAGGGCGGAAACCCGGGAGAAAAGCTTATTTTCGAAGAGACAGGCGTCATCAGCCATGACGATGATCAGGCGATCGCTGAAAAGGAAAAGCCCGGTGGTGGTGGCCTTGAAAAGGAGCTGGTCCTTGCCGGAGAGATTAGTGGGGCGCTTGAAGATCAGGGCGACGTGTTCCGGCTCGAACTCCAGCCGGGAAGACTCGTCCGGGTCGAGGGCGCTATTCAGGGTATGCTCGTCCAGTTTGTAGCTATTGATCAGGAATTTTTTTTCGGTTTCATCCGGGTTGATATAAAGGAGAATCGGGGCTTTTTCATCGCTGGTTTCCGCCACCCGGTCAACTGCGATTTTGAATCTGGTCAGCATTCCCCGTGTTCCTTTCCTTTTTCCTGATCTCGGTTTCCGGAGTTAAGAAATCCTTATTTATTGTCGCAAAATAATTCAATGAAAAACAGGGGCATTTCGGAAAAATTTTCACCGGGTTCTATGCTTCGTACCTCTTACCCCATGCTCCACTTGTCCTGCTTGTCCTGAGCGGAGCCGAAGGGAGAGCATTCGCAGGATGCCATTTGCGCTCAAAACAGGCTAAGGGTTTGGTATCCTTGACAAACAAAGGAGTTTTCAGTAAAAGTAATAAAGTTTGTTTGCCCATATCTAATATTCAGAAAGGAGGAGTGGGCTAATGTCAGCAGGTAAAGTGAAATGGTTCAATGAGAGCCGTGGTTACGGTTTCATTGAACAGGAAGGCGGACAGGATGTATTCGTGCATTTTTCCGCCATCCAGGGTGACGGCTTTAAGACCTTGAAAGAGGGCCAGCAGGTGGAATTCGAAGCTACCCAGGGTCCGAAGGGTTGGCAGGCCACGAAGGTAGTTAAATTATAGCGAAAATAAGTTGTAATTTGACACCGAATAAGCCCCGAAGCCGGAAACGGCTCCGGGGCTTTTAATTTTTGAATCGGTAACATTTTACCCATGACCCATGACCTATCACCTATGACCTTGCTTATCTTTTAGAAAGCGTATGCTGACGTTAAAATATTCCGTGAAATTTCACGCGGGATCAGTCCGATGAGAAAGAGAATGATTTTTGGGATAATCGGAGGCATGGCGATTTTATTTTTGGTCATGAGTGCGGGCGGAGGCGCAGCTCCCGGATCCTCCGGGGAAGGGATCGGGCCGGCCCGTCATGAGGGCCGGAGATTCTACAATGAAAATCAGGATGCCCTGCCGGGTTTTTTCGGCATGCTGAAATGGGCCCTCCACCGCCACCCCGGCCCCTGGCACCCGTATCGTGATATTTCCCCCGGTCCTCCACCCCCGCGGGAAACCGGATCGGGCGGACTGCGGGTGACCTTCATCAACCATGCCACAGTGCTCATCCAGATGGACGGGCTTAATATCCTCACGGATCCCATTTATTCCCGGCGGGCGGGCCCGGTGACCTGGGCGGGGATGGAGCGGGTCCGGCCCCCGGGGATCCGCTTCGAGGATCTTCCCCCCATCCACGTGGTGCTCCTGAGTCACAA
>JAPLJL010000141.1 GCA_026388615.1 Pseudomonadota bacterium
TCCGGGATACCATCGACTTCTCCGGGCTTCCGCCCCAGCCGGGCGACGATCCTCCCCTGCCCTTTTCCTTCAGCACCGGGCGGATCGAGCAAACCCAGATGCCCTGTTACCTGACCTACACCACTCCCCGAACCCATGAGATCATCCGGAATAATCTCGATCGCTCTCCCCTTTTCTCCGGGATCATCAAGGGCCGGGGGGTTCGCTACTGTCCCTCCATCGAGGACAAGGTGATCCGCTTCGCCGGGCGGGAACGCCACCAGATTTTCCTCGAGCCCGAGGGCCGGGAGAGCCCGGAAATTTATCCCAACGGGATTTCCACCAGTCTGCCGGAAGACGTGCAGGCGGAAATCGTTCATTCCATCCCGGGGCTGGAGGCGGCCCGGATCGCGCGCCCCGGTTACGGGATTGAATATGATTACGTCCAGCCCACCGAGCTTTTTCTTAACCTGGAAACCAAGAAAATCCCCGGCCTTTTTCTCGCCGGGCAAATCAACGGCACCACCGGATATGAAGAAGCCGCCGCCCAGGGGCTGTTCGCCGGGATCAACGCCGCCCGGAAAGTCCGGGGCGAAAATCCCCTGATCCTCGGCCGCGCCCAGGCCTATCTCGGGGTGATGATCGACGATCTTGTCACCAAGGGCACCGACGAACCTTACCGGATCTTCACCTCGCGGGCCGAGTATCGCCTCCTCCTCCGGGAGGACAACGCCGCCGCCCGCCTCCGGGAAATCGGGTTCCGGCTCGGGCTGGTCTCGCGGGCCGATTATGAAATCTTCACGGAGCAAAGAGAGACCCGCGACCGGATCGTCTCCCGCCTCCGGGAAAACCGGCTCCGCCCCACCGCGGAGGTCAATAAGATTCTCGAGGAAAACGGGATCGCCTCCCTGGAAAATCCGCAAAGCCTGGCCGACCTGCTCCGGCGCCCGGAGGTTTCTCTCACGCACCTGGCCCGGTTCGAACCGGAGCTGGCCGGGCTCGAACCCCGGCTCCGGGAAACGATTGAGATCGAGCTGAAATATACGGGTTATATCGAGAGACAGAAGAAGGAAGTCGAGAAGTATTCCCGGTCCGAATCCGCGCGCATCCCCCGGGACCTGGATTTTTCCCGGATCGCGGGTCTTTCCCGGGAGGTGGTGGAAAAGCTCTCCCGCGCGCGGCCCGAATCCCTGGGCCAGGCCTCCCGGATCCCGGGAATCACGCCGGCAGCCCTGACCGTTTTAAGAATATTCATGGAAAAACCGTAACTGCTCAGGTCGTTAGGTTCAGGGTTCACCATTCAAGGTTTATGAACTTCAGAAAATATAAAAAAGGTAGACGGTAAACGGGAAATAAAGTCTGTTGTGTTCGTTGAGTTCGTAGTGTCTGTAGTGTCAAAAGAATGACACAATGGACTCAATTTGGCCCTATGTCCTATGCGTTTTTAACCCTGAACCGTGCTTGCCCTGAGCATAGCGAATGGGAACCCTGAACATTGAACCTAAGTACTGTATTTCATAAATATTGTGACGTATCCCAAGTCAGATCCGATCTGGTCATTGCGAGGCGAAGCCGAAGCAATCCCGCTTTTGAGATTGCTTCGCTCACCCGGTTCGCTC
>JAPLJL010000430.1 GCA_026388615.1 Pseudomonadota bacterium
CGGCCGGGGCAAGTCCGGCGGGATTAAATTCGCCCGGGATCCCGAGGAAGCGGAGAAGATCACCCGCGAAATGCTGGCCACCCGGATCCGGGACCGCAAGGTGGAGAAGGTTTTAGTCGAGAAGAAATTGGAGATCGCTGAGGAAATGTATCTGGGGATCACGATTGATGAGATCAATAAGCGGATGATTCTCCTGGCCGGGAGGACCGGCGGGGTCGAAGTGGAGGCGATCGCCCAGAAACCCGGGGCCGGCTTCGCCCGGGTTCTCGTCGATCCTTTTATCGGGGTTCCAGGTTTCCAGGCCAAGGAGCTGGCCAAGCATTTGGGAGCCTCGGACAAGGGGCTCGGTGCGCTTTCCAATATTGTCAGTCGGCTTTACGCCCTGTTGCAGAAATTCGACGCCAGCGTGGCGGAGATTAATCCCCTGGTCAGGATCAAGGACGGTTCCTATCTGGCGGCCGATTGCCGGGTGGAGATTGATGACGACGCCATTTTCCGGCAGAAGGAACTCGAATTGCTGGGGATCTTTCCCCGGGAGGAGAGGGGCCGGGAACCCACCGAGCTGGAAAGAAAAGGGGCGGAGATCGACCGGGTGGACCACCGCGGCGTGGCCGGGCGGGTGGTGGAGTTTGAGGGAGATACCGCCCTGATTATCGGGGGGGGCGGAGCGAGCCTGACTGTGTTTGATGCGATCCTGAAATACGGGGGCAAGCCGGCGAATTACTGCGAGATCGGGGGGAATCCCACGGTCAAGAAACTCCAGCTCCTGACCGAGTTGATCCTTTCCAAGCCGGGGGTCAAGCGCCTGGCGGTGGTCACCAACGTTCTTTCCAACACCCGGGTGGACCTGGTTGCCAGGGGGGTGATCAAGGGGATGCTGAACCGGGGAATCGACCCGAGGAACTTCCCGGTAGTTTTCCGGGTTCCCGGGGCTTGGGAAGACGAGGGTTTCCGGATCCTGGATAAATACGGGATCAAGTATTTCGACCGCACCCACACCATGGATGAGGCGGCGCAATATATCGTCCAAATGGGCAAGAGCTGAAATGGAGGCTAAGAATGGCGATTCTGATCAACGAAAAAACCCGGATTCTGGTGCAGGGAATTACTGGGCGGGAAGCCGCGACCTTCACCAAGGATATGATGGACTATGGTTCGAAGGTGGTGGCCGGCGTAACCCCCGGCAAGCAAGGGCAGGAGGTGCACGGGATCCCGGTTTATGACACGGTGAAGGAAGCGGTGGAAAAGCAGAAAGCCAACGCCGCGGTGGTCTCCGTGCCCCCGGCTTTCGCCAAAGATGCCGTGATGGAGGCGGCCGATGGCGGCCTATCCCCGATCGCGTGCCTGACCGAGCGGATCCCCAAGCGGGACGTGATCGAGATGGTGGCTTATGCCGACCTCAAGGGAGTGAAAATCATCGGCCCCAATTCCCCCGGCGTGATCAGCCCGTCGAAGAAAGCCAAACTCGGATTTCTCGGGGGCAACAACCCGGAGCGGGCCTTCCGGCCCGGCCACATCGGGGTGGTTTCCCGGAGCGGCGGGATGTGCACCGAAATAGCCAACCTTATCTCCAATGCCGGGATGGGGATCAGCACCGCGATCGGGATGGGCGGGGACTCGGTGGTGGGCTCGACCTATCTGGATTATTTCCCGCTTTTCGAGCAGGATCCCGAAACCCACGCGGTGGTGCTTTTCTGCGAACCCGGCGGGACCAAGGAGGATGTCCTGGCCGAGTGGATCCCCGGGCACTTCACCAAGCCGGTGGTGGCCTTTTTCGGGGGCAAGTTCGTGGACAGCATGCCGGGGATGCGTTTCGGCCATGCTTCCGTGATTGTGCGTCCCGGTTCGGGAGCCGTTCGGGACAAAACCCGCCTGTTCCAGCAGGCCGGGGTCAGGGTGGTGGAGGTTTATTCAGATATTCCGAAAGCATTGAGGGAGATGCTCCAGGAAAGGGGAAAAAAGACAGTGAAAGTAAAATCCGCCCCTCGGAAAAAATCCCGGCCCGCGAAACCGAAGGTAAA
>JAPLJL010000356.1 GCA_026388615.1 Pseudomonadota bacterium
GATACCGGAAGGATTACGGCGCCGAGAATTTCGCGATTGTAGATGATGCTTTTTCTGAAAACCGGGAATATGTCATGGAGTTTTGCGAAGCCCTCCTCAAGAGGAATTTGAAAATGAAATGGGATTGCGGGACCAATGCGGTGCGGCTCGATACCCTGGAACCGGAGTTGCTTCACTTGATGGAAAGAGCGGGTTGTTTTTATATTTCTCTCGGGATTGAATCGGGCTCGGAGAGAATTCTCCGGGATATGCACCGCAAGGCGGACCTGACGGAAATCCGGGAAAAGATCAGACAGGTTAAGCGCGAGACCAGGATGACGATCGGGGGTTTTTTTATTCTGGGATATCCCCGGGAAACCCGGGAGGATCTTCGAAAAACGATTAGGCTGGCTCTGGACCTGCCACTGGACCTGGCTCAATTCTGGATTTTTTCACCTTATCCCGGCACTGAGATCACCGAAAAACTCGAACGGGAAGGACGGCTCGAAAACCTGGATTATACAAGTTGCCATAACTTTGCCGCTTCAATTCCCGCGGATGGCGTCCCTCTCAAAACGATCAAGAATTATCAGCGGTACGCTTATATGCGGTTTTATTCCCGGCCCCGGATCCTGGCGAGCACGGTGAAAAGAAATGTCCGCTCGCCGGGGGACTTGGCGGAAATGGTGAGATACCTACTCCGATGATGACAGGGCGGTAAGATGACAGGGAGGGCACAAGGCCCTCCCCTACGAAAGATGATTTAATCGGATGTAGGGGCGGGGCTTGTCCCCGCCCGATGGCTGGGAAGGCACAAGGCTTTCCCCTACGAAATGGTTGGAGGCGAAATGATTATTGATACGCATGCCCAGCTTTTCACCAGGGAGTTGATTGATCTTTTCAACCGGGGTGAGATTCCCGGCATGGACGCGCTGGGATACGGCTTCTTTTTCGCCAAGGGCGCCCCGGAAGATACGATCTCGGACATGGATGCCGCCCAGGTGGAAAAATCAGTAGTGGTTGCGATCGACGCCGAGACGGTTTCCGGCTACCGGATTCCCAACGACCTGGTCGCCCAAGCGGTGGAGAAATATCCGGGCCGGTTGATCGGCCTGGGGAGCGTGGATCCGCATAAAGGAATACTGGCGGTCCGGGAGGTGGAAAGGCTGGCGCGGGAGCTTAAGCTCCAGGGGCTCAAGTTCATCCCGCATCTGCTCGAACTCAATCCGGACGACCGGCTTTTCTATCCCATTTACGAGGCGGCCCAGGAGCTCGGTCTCCCCGTGCTCTTTCACACCGGCACGCACTACCACCTGGGCAAAAAGCTCAAATACTGTCTGCCTCTGCCCTTGGATGAGATCGCGGTGGATTTTCCGAACCTGAAGATCATCCTGGCCCATTTCGGCTTTCCCTGGTTCGCCGAAGCCCTGGCCATCTGCCAGCGGAACCAGAACGTTTATTTCAATATCGCCGGCTGGGCCCCCCGTTATATTCCCGAGATGGTGATCCAGTACCTCAACGGGCCTTTATCGAGAAAGGCCCTGTTCGGTTCGGATCATCCTTTGCTTTCCCGGAAAAGGATCCTGGATGAACTCAAGGAAATCCCGCTCAAGGAGGAATCCCGCTCCCGGCTGCTCGAGGAAAACGCCCGAGGTCTTTTTAACCTGTGAATTATCATTATTTCCTCCCCCTTGAGGGGGGAGGATGAAGGAGAGGGTGAAAGAAATTTAAAGGAGGGCACCAGGCCTTCCCCTACGGAAAACGTAAATTTGAATATGTAGGGGCGGGGTTTACTTGTCCTGAGCCGGGCCGAAGGATCCCCGCCCGGGGTGGGGGATAAATATTTGCGGGAGGGCGTAAGGCCCTTGGACAAAGGATGAATTCATATATTAAATACGCTTATTTTCTCGGCCCCGAAGAATTACCCGGAGTCGAAGCGGGTTTAAAGGCCCGGCCGGCGAAAATTTACCGGGCCCGGCGGATGGTCTGCGAGCTTCTTCATCCCCAGCGGGAGGCCGGGATCGCTCTTCCCGAGGTCTGGAATAAAAACTGCCGCCGCCAGGGTTCATGGTACCGGGCCTCAAGCAATAACGGGGAAATCCTGGTCGTAACGAGTTTTCCTCTGGAAGGACGGCGGGGGGTAAAAATCGCGCCGAGCGATTTCCAGCCTTCCCGACGGCCGAGCCCGGAAGAAGTTATGAACCTGGCGCAATCGTCCGCTTATCTCAAGGTCAAACCGGCCGAATGGGATACGATCGATGATTTTGACCGGGAACAGTCCCGGCTTCTCCGGCAGGGGCTGTTGAAGCTCGGCCTGGCCACCCCGGAAGAGTCGGGGGAGGCTTTCGACTCGGTTTTCCCGGGTCATTGCGCCAACCATGCCAATTTTATCGAACCCGGGTTTTATCTTGAGCGGGGAGGGAAAAAGGTTCCCTATTCGCTCGGCTCAACGCTTCGGGTCTGCTCCGCCTGCGTGGAACTTTTTGATTTGCTCGGGGACCAGTTCGAAGAAAAACTGGTGGTGCTCTGCCCGGGTGCGGTGGTGTCTACCGGGTTGCCTCCCGACCGGTATTTTTCCGTGACGAAATTCGATTCCCCCTGATTTTGGGAAGGCACCAGGCCCTCCCCTACGAGAAAACGTATCGGTTGTTGGGGCGGGGTTTATCCCCGCCTTCCCAATATATTTTTTGATTGCCTTTAAAAATAGAACCCGGTATTATTGTCTTTAACGCATTGTGTCAATAAAGAATTTATCAGGAAAACCACGGGGGGTGACTATGGACATCAAGCAGGAAATCAGTAGCCTGATCGGGGCGGACCGGGTTTCCGATGACCCGGGGGTAATCGCCGCCTTGGCGGGGGACATGAGCTTTGTTCCTTCCCGTTCTCCGGATTTACTGGCCAAACCCAAGGGGGTGAAGGACATCCAGGGCATAGTCGCCTGGGCCAACCAGGCGAACGTGCCCCTGATTCCCTTGAGTTCCGGGGCGCCGCACAGCCGCGGGGACACGGTCCCCTCGATCGGGGGGGTGGTGGTTGATCTCGGCGGCATGAACAAGATCCTCCGGATCAACCGGAAAAACCGGGTCACGGTGATTGAGGCTGGGGTCACTTTCGGCCAGCTGATCCCGGAATTAAAAAAGGAAGGCCTCCGGCTCAACCTGCCGCTCTCTCCGCGGGCCAACAAGTCGGTCCTCGCGAGCGGGCTCGAACGGGAACCGGTGATCATCCCCCGGTTTCACTGGGACGCCGCCGATCCCCTGCTCTGCATGGAGGTGGTTTTCGGAACCGGAGAGGTTTTTCAGACCGGCGAGGCTTCCGGCCCCGGCGGTCTGGAGGGGCAATGGCAGATCGGGGGCGCGCAGAAATTTCCCCTCGGGCCGCACCAGGTGGATTATCACAAGCTGATCCAGGGGTCCCAGGGCACCATCGGGATCGTCCCCTGGGCCTCAATCAAGTGCGAGCTCTATCCCGCGATCGATAAGCTCTATTTTCTTTCCGATACCCGCCTGGAGCGTTTGATCGAGGTGGCTTACCGGATGATCCGCCTGGATCTCGGGGACGAGGTTTTTCTCCTGAATAACTTTACCCTGGCCTCTCTCCTGGCCCCCGACCGGGAAGGGATTGAACGGCTGGTCAGAACCCTGCCGCCCTGGATCCTGGCCTTCACGGTTTGCGGCTACAACCGTCACCCGGAAGAAAAGGTGGACTACCAGGAAAAGGATCTCTGGGATCTTACCCAGAAGCAGGGCCTGACCCCGGTGCAATCACTGGGAGAGGTCAAAGCCGAAGTCCTGCTCCGGGTGATCCGCAACGCTTCTCCGGAGCCGTACTGGAAGCTTCGTTACGGGGGAGAGAATTACGAGCTCTTTTTCATCACCACCCTGAACCGGGTGGAATCCTTTATCCCGGCGCTCCGGGAGATGGCGGTCCAGGAAAATTACCCGGCTTCCCAGATCGGGATCTACATCCAACCCATGGTGCAGGGGACCAGCTGCCATCTGGGATTTGATTTCCCCTGTCCCCAGGGCGACGCCCGGGAAAAAGCCCGGATCCGCGGCCTGATCGAGAAAGCCAGCCTGGCTTTCCAGAAGCAGGGGGCCTGGTTCTCCCGGCCATACGGGTCCTGGGCCCCGATGGTTTACTCGCAGAATACCGAGTTCGTGAGCGCCCTGAAGCGGGTCAAGGGGGTTTTCGATCCGAAAAACATCCTGAACCCGGGGAAGCTCTGTTTTTAGTCAGTCAAGTTCATTGGATGCTTAGCAAGGGAGGAACCCATGGCTCTGGTAGATTATAAAAAAGATATGATGCGATGTGTCAGGTGCTCCACCTGCAAGTTTATCCCCATTCCGTCCCTCTTGAAGAGCTGGCGTTTCGCCCAGGGGTGCCCGGCGATCGCCAAGCATAATTTCCACGCGTATTCGGCGAGCGGCAAGCTGATCATGGCGCTTTCACTCCTGGAAGGGCGGATCGAATATTCGCCCAAGGTGATGGAAATCCTTTATAACTGCACCCTCTGCGGGATGTGCGATCTTTCCTGTAAAGTGGGGACGGACCAGGAACTCTGGGAAGTCCTGCACGAGTTCCGGATAGATGCCTGGCAGCGGGGCGAGAAGACCCGGCTGTCCCCGCATGTTTCCATCGTGGAGAGCATCAAGTCCTACGACAACGTTTGGCAGCAGCCCCGCCGGAAGCGGACTGACTGGGCCAAGGGGCTCAAGGTCAAGGACCTGAACCAGGAAAAAGCGGAGGTGCTCTATTTTGTGGGCTGCACTTACTCCCTCGACCCGGAGATGCGCCGGGTGGCCAGGAACACCGCCATCCTTTTCAATAAGGCGGGGGTGGATTTCGGCACCCTGGGTGCGAACGAAAAATGCTGCGCCAGTCCGGCTTTCATGGTCGGGGACGAGGAACTCTTCCTGAAAGCTGAAACCCAGCAAAGAAGTTTCCATGGCCATCACCTACCATGACCCCTGCCACCTGGGGAGGATGTCGGATACCCGGATCCCCTCCCACGGGGTGGAGCATTATGAGCTGGGCACGATGCCGATCAAGGACATCCCCAAGGTGATGGGAATGAACGGGGTCTACGATCCGCCCCGCGAGGTGCTGAAGAGCATCCCCGGGATCAAGCTGATCGAGATGGAGCGGAGGCGGGAATACGCCTGGTGCTGCGGATCGGGGGGAGGGGTGAAATCGGCCTACCCCGAGCTCGCGATGGACACGGTCAAGGAGCGGCTGGAAGAAGCCCAGGCCACCGGGGCGGAAACGATTGTTTCCTGCTGTCCCTGGTGTGAGAAGAACTTCGAGGATGGGATCCGGGCCTCGGGCAGCGAACTCAAGGTGGTGGACGCGGTCGATCTCCTGATTCAGTCGGTGGAGTAGGCAAGCGTTGAAAAAAGTTCAAAGGTCAACGCTCAAAGCCCAAATGAAACCCCAAGCTCAAATTTCAAATGAATGTCAAAACTAAAAAATCAAATGTCTAAAAAAAACAATCAATCCGAATTTATTTTTAAAATTTTATTTTTTGGTGTTTTATTTGTCATTTAAACTTGGAACTTTGAACTTATTTTGTCATTTGGATTTTGAACTTTGGATTTAGATCGAAGAAGGAGGGAAACCCATGGCACTAGCTCCGCATATCTATAAAATGTTTTCCAACATCGTGGGTTCGGTGAACATCTCCGATGACCCCGCGATCCTGGAAACCTACACCTTTAACTGGCTGAACGAGTTCAACAACCTCTGCGCCCCGGGAAAGTTTCTTCCCCACCATCCGGCGGCGGTGCTCCTTCCCGGAAGCACCGAGGAGGTACAGTCCATCGTCCGGGCCTGTAACCGCTACGGAATCAAGTTCAAGGCCTTGTCTACCGGGTACGGCTCCCACTCCCTTCCCGGGCAGCCCGGGGTGGTGGTGCTGGACCTCCGGCGGATGAACCGGATCCTCGAGATCGACGAGAAGAACAAGTTCGCCGTGGTCGAGCCCTACGTCACCTGGGCCCAGCTCGAAGCCGAGGTGATCAAGCGCGGGCTTTTCACCACTCCCGTCCAGGCCGGCTCGCAGGCCTCGGTGCTCGCCAATTTAACCT
>JAPLJL010000116.1 GCA_026388615.1 Pseudomonadota bacterium
AACGCGGTCAAGACCCAAATCTGGATCGCAATCACGGTTTACGTCTTGGTTGCGATAGTAAAAAAGCTTTTGCATCTGGAAATGAGCCTCTATACAATCCTACAGATTTTGAGCGTCACCCTATTCGAAAAAATGCCCATATTGCAAGCACTTACGACAACAGATCTTCCGGAAAAATATGTCGATTCTCCTAACCAGTTGAAATTATTCGATTAACGTTGGGACAGCACTGTTATGAGATTTAAGAAAATTATCCTGTCCCAGGATACGCCCGAGAAACGCCGGTATTCCTTTTTAATCTGGTTCGAAATCCTGGCTTTTGTCCTGGTTTTGTTCCTGATTGGAATTTTTTACTACTTTACCCGGGATCTCCCGAAGCTTGGCAATATCGTAGATTACCGGCCCCCGCTGATGACCATCCTTTACGACGGCCAGGGCGAGCCTTTCGCCGAGTATTACCTGCAGCGGCGCAAGCTGATCGCCCCCGACCTGATTCCCCTCCAGATCAAGCGGGCCTTTGTTTCCGCGGAGGACGCTTCCTTCTATCGGCACGAAGGGATCAGTTTCGGCGATATCATCCGGGCCTTCCTGATCAACCTGAAAGAGCGCCGGATCGTGCAGGGAGGAAGCACGATCACCCAGCAGGTGGCCAAAACCCTGCTTTTAACCCCCGAACGCAAGATTTCGCGCAAGATCCGGGAGGCGATTCTCGCCTACCGGATTGAGCGGAACTTAAATAAGGAAGAGATCCTGGCCATTTACCTGAACCAGATATATTTCGGGCAGGGGGCCTATGGAATCGTGGCGGCGGCCGAGGCCTATTTTGGAAAGCGGGTGGAGGAACTTAACCTGTCCGAGATCGCTTTCCTGGCGGCGCTGCCCCGGGCCCCGGGACGTTATTCCCCCTATGCCTATCCCCAGCGGGTCAAGGAAAGGCAGATCTACGTGCTGAACCGGATGGTTGAGGACGGCCATATCACCAAGAAAGAAGCGGAAGAAGCCGCCGACCAGCCGCTTTCCTTCCGCCGCTCGCAGTTTCCCCTGCTCCAGGCTCCCTATTTCGCCGAGCACATCCGCCGTTATCTCCAGTCCCGCTACGGAGACGAGGTCCTCTACCAGGGGGGGCTGAAGGTTTACACCACGATGAATCTCCCGATGCAGCTCACGGCCGAGAAGGCGGTTAAACAAGGCCTGCGCGAGTTGGACAAACAGCAGGGATATCGGGGGCCGATCAAGCGGCTCTCTTCCTCGGAATATGACGCTTTTATCCGGGAAGCGGAAGCGGAAAGAATCAATGGCTCCGCGTTGGTTTCCGTCCTGATCCGGAATCCCAGCGGCAAGGGATATATCATCAAGCCGGTTTATGACCCGCGGTCCGGGCCGTTAAAGGACGGACAAATCTACCGGGGACTGGTGACCCGGATCGATCCGGGGAGCGGCGCCGCGGAGGTCAAGGTGGGTTCCGCTTCCGGGAAAATCGCCGCCCAGGATTTTTCCTGGACCGGATCCGCCCGGGGATTGAGGCCGGGGGACGTGGCCCAGGTCGAAGTGATCGGGATCAGCCCGGATTCTTCCGGGATCAATCCGAAGTACCAGTTCAGTCTCCAGCAGGAGCCCCTGGCGGAAGCGGCCCTGGTTTCGATGGAACCGGATACCGGTTTTGTCCTGGCCCTGGTCGGAGGTTACGATTATAACCGGAGCGAGTTTAACCGGGCGATCCAGGCCTTGCGCTCGCCCGGCTCGGCCTTTAAACCCATTTTCTACGCGGCGGCCCTGGAAAACGGCTACACCCCGGCGAGCATCGTGGTGGATTCCCCGATGATGTACGAACAGCCGGAGACGGCCCTGCTCTGGAAACCGAAAAATTACGACGAGAAATTTTACGGCCCGATCACGCTGCGGGAAGCCCTGGCCAAGTCGGTCAACAACGTTTCCATCCGGGTCCTGCAGGATATCGGGGTAAGTACCGCGATTGATTTCGCCCGGCGCCTTGGGATCAAATCGGAGCTGGCGGAGGACCTTTCCCTGGCCCTGGGCTCTTCGGGGCTCAGCCCCATGGAGCTGACCTCCGCCTACAGTGTTTTCGCCAATCAGGGCCGGAAGGTGGATCCGATTTTCATCAAGGAAATCCGCGATCGTGACGGGAAGATCCTGGAACAGAACCTGCCCCCCACCTTTGAAAACGGCCTGGGCGGAGGAGGGCTTTTCCTGGTTCCCTATCTGACGGCGGACGAGATTGCACCCCGGGTTCGGTTCGACCAGGAGAAAGCGGCGCCGGAAGCCGGGGGACAAACCCCGGCGCGAAACGAAGCGCTTCTGCTGGAATCGGACCAGGTGGTAGCGCCGGACATCGCCTATCTGATCACCTACCTGCTCGAGGGGGTGGTCCAGCACGGTACGGGCTGGCGGGCCAGGATTCTAAACCGGCCGGTGGCGGGGAAGACCGGCACCAGCGATAACAACAAGGATGCCTGGTTCGTGGGCTATACCCCGGACCTGGTGGCGGGGGTCTGGGTGGGCTTTGACGATGAAAGATCCCTGGGAAAATTCGCCACCGGGGCTCAGGCCGCGATTCCCATCTGGATCGAGTACATGACCCAGGTCATGAGCGGCAAACCGCCGCGCGATTTCCCGGTTCCCCCCGGGATTGTCTTCGCCAAGATCGATCCGGAAAACGGTCTTCTGGCCACCCCCGAAACCTTGCAGCCGGTTTTTGAGGCTTTCCAGGAGGGCACTGAACCCAAGGACCTTTCCCCGGGGAAAGAAAGCGTGCCCCAGGATGATTTCTTCCGGATGGATTCGGAGGAAGAACCCGCCCCGGATGCCCCGGATATGTAAACAACAATAACCAATTACCAAGCACCAATTACCAAAGACCTATGACCTGCTGCTGTAAGGTTGGAAGCCATAACCGCAAGTTTGATCTTTAACCCGAAACTAGAAACCGGAAAATGTCCCTCATCGATTCATACCAGCGCCGGATTGATTATCTCCGGATTTCCATCACCGATCATTGCAACCTGAATTGCCTTTATTGCCGCCCCCTCGGGGGACGTCCCTTCATCTCTCATGAAATGATTTTGAGGTATGAGGAGATCCTGCGGATCGTCCGGGTGGCGGTCGGCCTGGGGGTAAAAAAAACCCGGGTCACCGGCGGGGAACCCCTCTTGCGCAAAGGGGTGGTGGATTTCATCTCCCGGCTCTCCCATTCCGGGATCGAGGATCTGGGGCTGACCACGAACGGGATCCTGCTTAAAGAGTTTGCCCGGCCCCTGCGGGAAGCCGGCTTGAGCCGCGTCAACATCAGCCTGGATTCCCTGGATCCCCGAAACTTTCAGCGGATTACCGGGAGTGACGGGTTGGGTGAAGTCCTGGCCGGGATCGAGGGGGCCCGGGAAGCGGGATTTGAAAAAATCAAAATCAACACGGTTCTGATCCGGGGAACCAACGAAACTGAAATCCTGGATTTTGCCGAGCTGGCTTTTTCCCGCGGGCTGGAGGTCAGGTTCATTGAATACATGCCCTATCTGAACGGGAAGGAGTGGCAGAGAGACCTTTACCTGACGGCGGAAGAAGTCAAAAAGGTGATCAATACCCGTTTCCTTCTGCAGCCAGTGGAGAAGCAGGAAAAATCGGGCGTGGCGGAAATATATCGAATAAAAGACGGCCGGGGCACGATCGGATTTATCTCTTCGATCAGCCAGCACTTCTGCGAAAGCTGCAACCGGATCCGCCTGACCGCGGATGGGAAACTGAGGAATTGCCTTTTTTCCGATGAGGAAATCGACATCCGGGGGCCGATGCGGGACGGGGTTTCGGACTCGGAGCTGGCGGAGATTATCCGCGGGTCGGTGAAGAAAAAACCCGAGCGCCGCCCGGATTTCTACTGCTCCTTCAAGAAATGCACGAGGACGATGGATCTGATCGGAGGATAATCAATAAATTGACAATTGTAGATTGACGATTGACGAATGAAAACCAAACGAACCGGAATGTAGCCTCCGGCTCGTAGAGCCTACGGCTCCGCTTCCAGCCCGTAGGGCTTACAGGCCGGAGGGGAGAGGTCAAGGCTTTTCGATCAGATCCCGAGGCATTGTGGTCGAGGGAAACCTTGCGGTCAATTGCGGAATGCCGAGTGCGGATTAAAAATTTAGGAAACTACATTTTCAGTAAGTAAATAAATCAATATGTTGGTGGCTGTATACCACGCATAGTTCTATATCCGCTTTTTTCTAAAAACTCTAAGTAGTTTTTGTTAATAACAAATTTATTATTCTTCAACATTCCATAACAATCTTTAACGATATTGAAATATTTTGAATTTTTATTTTCTTTTAGAAAGTTTTCATATGAATTTTTCACTTCTTTCAATAAAACACCTCCGTCATTTTCAATTGTTGAGTTATCTATGCCGGATAAATAGGTCCTAATATAAATGTCTTGGTATTCTTTTATGCCGAGATTTTCAACGAAATCTGAATATCTTAATAAAAATGATTCCCATTTGATGATTCGATTCCTAAGTTGTTCCCAGGATATTAATAAACCAGCGTCTTCGGAAAATCCCTCATTAATTTCCTTAGACCGGAGGTTGAAATATTCCCGATACGGTTGTGTAAGTATTTTGGCGAATTTATTTTCAAACCAACCCCCTGATTCGCCGACATAAAACATTCTTTCACTTTCTTTCAGGGTCCAACCGACTTTGGAAAGATGTGAATTAATTTTCTTTTCTTTAGATTTATCAATTTCCTCCTCGTCATAATTTGGTCCCAAATAACTACCATTTTTAATGGATTTATTGAGCGCATCAAAATAATATTCTCTGAAAACATGCAACAATTTTTCTCTGCATTTTTCATTTTCCCCTAAACTGCTATTAATGGTTTCATTAGCAGCTTTAGTGATTAAATCCATATCATTTTTAAGGTCTTTAAAACTTAGCTTTTGAAATTTATTTTTTAGTGTCTCGGTAGGGCAGATATCCGCATATAAAGGGATTTGGAAGATAAGGATAAGAAAAATAGAAATTATCAGCTTATTTTTAATACTCATTGGATTTTGCAATTTATCTTACGCTATGCCCTATGCTCCCTCCGGGCCGTAGGCTATGCCCCATGCGATCAGTTGATCGCTAATCCTTCGGCTTTTCGTAGACAATCAAAAAAGCACTGCCCAGGCTGGGGCCGGCGAGGTCATAGGTTTTGCCCTTCCAGGTCATTTTCCCTTCCAGCCGCGCGGAGCCGCTGACAAAGGCGATCTTGGCGAAAGGGGTCGAATGCACCCGGGCGAAGGGGTTTTCCTCCCGGATGATCCGGGCGTCGAGCTTGCCTCCCTTTTTCTTTTCCCGGAGCCGGAAGCTATGGGGATAGCGGTTACCCTCCAGCTCCCTTTCCTCCTCGATCTCGAAGGAAAAATTCACGAATTCGCCGTAGTTTTTACCGTCTTCGGTAAAATAAAAGAACTTGTGAAAGATGGAGTCGTCCGGAGCCACCCCCAGGGCCAGGTTGATGGCCAGGCCGTCATTTTGGGTCCGGGGGACGCAATACCAGATCCAGCCCAGGGAAGATGCCGGGTCGATCAGCCCGAACATGTGCTCGTGGTATCCCACTCCTTTAACTTTATGTTTCTTTCCGGCCAGCGTGACCGTGCCCTCCACCCCGTAGCGGAAGACGGCGAAATGGTTCAGGCGGGAGTTGCCGGACTGGTAGATCCGGAACTGGGAATCCACCTGTGATTGATATTCGAGGTCGAGCGCGTACTGTTTCCCCTCAAATTCTCTTTCCATGTGGGTGGACCAGTGAGGGTATTTCCCGCGGATGAAATTATTCCCAAATCGGACGTCGATGCTTTTTTCACTGGTCTCGATGCTGCCGGCCGGCAACCCGTGCCAGGAAAGGTCGATCACCGGCTTCCCGGGCGGGATCAGGACGAAGTGAATGTTTTCCATCAGGCCCCGGGCCAGGGTGAAGGGCTGGATCAGGCTCCAGCCCGGGAGGTCGCAATCCTGGTCGAAGATGGCGTTGAAGTACCACCACTCGATCACCTCGTCCAGATGGGCCCCTTCGTCTATGCGATGAATGTCTTCCATGTTTCCTCCGGCAATCTTGGCTTTCCCTCCCCCTTGAGGGGGGAGGGCCGGGGTGGGGGTGACAAGAATATTTTTTTCACCCTC
>JAPLJL010000382.1 GCA_026388615.1 Pseudomonadota bacterium
ACATCTCATTCCCTGAGAATAAGAAATTTTTGGTTAAGGCCAGTCAAGTGCATAGGCCGATAAATAAAATCCATCTAATCCGTGTTGATCCGTGTATGAATATTATTCTTATTGACAGATCGCCCCGGATTGATTAAAAGATTTAACGCAGTGCGAAAAACAGTGTAATTTCATTAATTTTCCTAAAAGGAGGAAAAAATGGCAAAACCCAGGCAACTTAAGGAAGTAGTGGTGGTGGACGGAGTTCGGTCCGCCATCGGCAAGTCCGGCTGGAAAGGCATGGAGAAGCGCGGCATGCTCGCCGAAGCTTCGGCCCAGGAACTCATGGCCGCCATCCTCAAGGGACTCGTCGCGCGGGTCCAGAAGAAATCCCCCAAGTTCAATCCCAAAGAAATTGAGGATGTTTTGCTTGGCTGTCTCTCCCAGATCGGGGAGCAGGGCGGCAATATCGGCCGGATCGCCAGTCTCCTGGCCGATCTCCCCGATTGCGTCCCCGGGGCCACGATTAACCGCTATTGCAATGCCGGACTCACGGCCGTCAACATGGCCGCCAATACCATCGCGACCGGCGCGGGCGAAATCATGATCGCCGGCGGGGTGGAGATGATGTCCCATTACCGGATGGGCTCCGACGTGCAGGTTGCCGTTGACGCCGGCTACCCGGTTTTCATGTCCCCTGACCTGGAAAAGACCCGGATGTTCGTAGCCCAGGGCTTCTCCGCCGAGATGGTAGCGGAAAAATATAACCTCTCGAAG
The DNA here is from genome assembly GCA_026388615.1 of Pseudomonadota bacterium. Classification (GTDB taxonomy): domain Bacteria; phylum Desulfobacterota; class JAPLJL01; order JAPLJL01; family JAPLJL01; genus JAPLJL01. The sequence continues at coordinate 757 of JAPLJL010000382.1, forward strand.
GCCGATATGGACAAGTTCGGACTCTGGAGCCATCAAAAGGCCACCCAGATGCAGCGGAGCGGTTTCTTCAAGGAGCACATCATTCCCTTCACCTTCAAAAAGGAAGCCGGAAACATGGTAACCGTCGAAGTGGACGAAACCATCCGCCCGATCTGCCTCGATGACCCGAAAAAGGCCCTGGCTGACATCAACAAACTCGAAGGCCGCTTCAAGCCCACTGGCGGAACCGTAACCGCCGGGAACTCCTCCCAGATCGTGGACGGCGCGGCCGCCTGCATGCTCATGAGCGAGGAAAAGGCTTCCCAGCTCGGACTCGAGCCCCTGGCCCGGATCGTTTCCACCGGTATCGCCGGCGACGACCCCTATCTGATGCTGACTGCCCCGATCCCGGCGATGGAAAAGTGCCTGCAGCGCGCGGGGCTGAAAATCGACCAGATGGACTGTCTCCAGTGGAATGAGGCCTTCGCTTCTCCCCCCATGGCCTTCGCCAAGCACTTTAAAGTGGACTCCTTTGATCCGCGGATCAACCCCACCGGCGGGGCCATCGCGGTCGGGCACCCGATCGGCGCCTCCGGCGTGCTCTGGTTCAACGAGATGTGCCACTGGCTCCACCAGAACAAGAAGAAATACGGGATCTTCGCCCTCTGCGGCGGCGGCGGCATCGGGATCTCCACGATCGTGGAAGGTCTATAAACCCGTAATAATAAAGGTATTAATGAAAAAGGGGCACGGTCCAAACCGTGCCCCTTTTTATTTCCTGATTAATTCCCGGAAATAATGTATTTTACGGGTGGCCACCCATTCGCCCCTTTTTATTAAAGAGAGGCCGGGGGAGATTTAAAAGTCCTTCCTGATTATGAAAATCCCACTTCCCCCCTGACCCCGAACGCCTCACGCCTGACGGGTTCAGGTGGCGTAGGTCAGCCAGTCCCGATAGCGGGGGTCTTGGCCCCGCACTGCGGCCTGGAAGATATCCTGCAGGGAACGGGTGACCGGCCCGGGCTTGCCCGCCCCGATCTTCCGGTCATCCACTTCGCGGACCGGGGTGATCTCCGCGGCGGTCCCGGTGAGAAACATCTCGTCGGCGCAATACATCTCGTCCCGGGTGAAGCGTTCTTCCCGACAGGCGATTTTCTGATCCGCCGCGATCCGAATCACCGAGTCCCGGGTAATCCCCGGGAGGACCGAGGTCAGGGGCGTGGTTTTTAACACGCCCTTGGAAGCAATAAAGATGTTCTCCCCGCTGGCCTCCGAGACATAACCCTCGGGATCGAGCAGGATGGCCTCATCGTATCCCGACCGGATCACCTCCCGCTTGGCCAGGATCGAGTTGACGTAATCCCCGCCGCATTTGGACTTGGTCATGCTCACGTTGGGATGGTGGCGGGTAAAGCTCGAAACCTTGGTCCGGATGCCGTTCTTAAGCCCTTCCTCTCCCAGGTAGGCTCCCCATTTCCAGATGGCGATCGCCACCCGCACCGGGTTGTTGGCCGGGAGGAGTCCCATCGCCCCGTCTCCCAGGAACACCAGCGGCCGGATGTATCCTTCGGGCAGCCGGTTGATCCTGATCAGGTCCAGGGTCGCCTGCTTGAGCTCCTCCGGGCGGAAGGAAATCTCCAGCTGGTGAATAAGCGCGGAATGATACAGACGGTCCAGGTGCTCCTGCAGGCGGAAAACCGCCGAGCGCTTGTCCCCGGTCTGGTAAAACCTGATCCCCTCGAAAACCCCGAGTCCATAATGCAAGGTATGGGTCAGGATGTGCACCTGGGCTTCGTCCCAGCCGATCATTTTCCCGTCCATCCAGATTTTGTCAGTTTTCTCGACCATTTTTCCCGCCTTATCGGTTGAATTCAACTGCTTTTATCGGTACCTTCCCCTTTAAACATCTGTTTTAAAACCTTGCGATTTTCCGGATTCAGTTCTATCGCCTTCTGAAAAAATTTGGCGGCTTCGGAAGTATTCTTCTCCGCGGTCAGGATTCTTCCCATGTAGAGATAAGCTTTATCACACCTGGGACCGATCGACAGAGCCTTGTTGATCAATTCCCGGGCCTGGCCGATTTTGCTCCGGTCCTTAAGATAAACCGCCAGGGCCAGGGTGGCAAGGTATTCCGGCTCCTTGGGATTCATCTTGACCGCGTTGGTCAGGGCTTCCACGGCCAGCTGGTAATCCTGTTTCCAGAACAGGAAAGTCTCCCCGCGCCCGAACTCGAGATCCGCACCCAAGACCGCCTTGTCCGCTTCGGATTTATTCTCTTTTTCCTTATCCTGTCGGTACTTCACCAAATACTGCGCCCTTTTGGCGTCATTACTGAGGATTTCATAAGCATGGTCATAATTTTTCTGGATGTCGCCCCTGACCTTTTGCACTTCCGGGGTCTCCCGGGTCAAGCCCTCCGGGGGATGCAAAGCCTGGCGGGCCCGGTGATAAGCCTCTTCAATCTCGTCAGGCCGGGCGTCATCCTTGACCCCCAGAATGGCGAAGAAATCCAGTCCCTTGAGGTCCTTGTAGAGATCCAGGATTTTCTCCCGGTCCTGTTTCTCTATCACCGCATCCTCGAGAACCCGGTATTCGATCAGGCCCAGACGGAAAAGGGTAAAAAGCACCACGTAGGTGGACCGGAGATTGAGCTTGGAGAGGGTCAGGATATCCCACAGGCTCCGGAAACCGCTGATCAGGGTATAAAGATCGGCTTCGTTGGTCTGAAAGCCGAGATCCTTGGGCTTGAAGGCGGGATTTTCTACCATGGCCAGATATTCGTTGAGGAAGGGTTCAAGGTCGGCTTGAATCTTTTCCGGGTTGTAAATTTCCTTGATCCCCTCGTAAATCAGGGACGGAACGGGAATCCGGGTAATATCGGTAATGGTGGGATCAAGTTCCACCCCTTCCACAAACTGGTACTGGCCGTCTTCCCACTTCATCACCTCGACGGCACGCTGCTTCAGCTGAAATTTGAGGGCGAAATAAATCTCGTCCGGGCTCAGGACCCCCATTTCGATTAACAACTCCCCCTGCCTCTTCTTCGTGGTCTTCATCAGTTCCAGGCACTTATCTAGATCCTCCTTGGAGATTTTTCCCCCGTCGGAGAGAATCCGGCCCAGGCACTCATTCACCACGTTCGAGCGGCCGAACAGGAGCCAGCCCCGGCGGAAAAAAAGCTCCTTGGCGATCTTCCCGCGGGCCAATTTTAAGACCCCGGTCTTTTCCCCCTTGGCGATCTGGGCGTAAATATCGATCGCCCGCCCCGGGGCCATTTCACCGCTCCAGGGCACCTGCTGTGGGATCGGGATCGGGTTAGATTTTGGATCCATTAACGTTTAAAGAGGCGGCTGAAGGTGCTCTTTTTCTCTTCCGTCTTCTGTTTGCGCATCTCGAAAACCCTTCACTCCTGCCGGGCCTCCATCGCCTGCGGATTGATTTCCAGCGCGCGGGTAAAATACTGACGGGCCTCTTCCTCTTTGCCCGAAAGCTTGCTGATCGTTCCCAGGTAATAAAAACCCTTGTCCAGGCGGGGATTGCGCTCGGTCGCCTGTTTGATCAATCTGGCCGCCTCCTTGATCTTGTTCTCATCGGCCGGAGGCGTGGAATATGTCC
>JAPLJL010000275.1 GCA_026388615.1 Pseudomonadota bacterium
GGGCGGGATGATCGGGTTTATAATCCGGCCCTCCGTCCCTCTGGTGGGCAAGCTGTCGTTCAACACGGTCCTCGCCCGGGGCGAGAACCTGGACCTGGTGCAGAAGGCGCTCCTGGGGCCGACCGCTCACACCTCGTTCAACCTGATGATGGAATGCGCCCTGATCGGGCTGGCGGGCGGGCTGTCCCTGGGCATCCTGATCTGGGTCCTGGTCCGGAAACGGGCTTAGCAAGAAGACGGCCCCGAATTAACTTCCGATTGCCGCCGATCACCCGGTGCCGAAGATCTCCAAAAAAGCTCACGTCGTCCGCAAGGCCATCCTGCTTTCGATCCTGGCCGCGTCTGTTTATGCCTATTTCCACCCTGACACGCTGCTGGTCCCGGTGGCCGCCCACCAGCGGCAAAAGCTCGACCGCCTGTTTCAGAATCACCTGAGCACGAAATATTTCGTCTTCCATTCCAACCTCCCCCGGGAAAAGCTGGCGGATTTCGGCCGGACCTCCGACCAGTTTATCGATGTCTTCAACCGTGACTTTTTCCCGATCCGTTATAAATTTCCCCTCCACGCCTACATCCTGCCGGACGTCCCGGGGCTCAGGAAGTTCATGCAGGAAGAAATGGAAGTGAAAACCTTCCCCGAGATTTTCGCCGGCGCCTACCACGCCCGCTACCGCGCTTTCTTCACCCACGGGAACGCCGGCTGGGGGACCTTCACCCACGAGATCCTGCACCCCCTGGTGGATTCCTCGCTCCCCCACGTTCCCTCCTGGGCGGTGGAGGGGATCCCGGCATTCGCGGAAAGGTTTTACGGGTACGAGAAAAACGGGGAGCTCCGCGTCCGGTGGGGATACCCGAGCCCCTGGAGGATCCAGGAGCTCGAGGGCCGGCTGGCCCGGCTCAGCCTGGAGGAAATCCTGGGCGGGTCCGGGAGCGTCTCGGAAGCCAGCCTGGTTTGCATATTCCTGTACAAACAGGGAAAATGGAAAAGTTTCCTGGACTTGGTGCAGAAAAATGAGAAAAACGGATACCCGTCTTTCCTGGAAGCGGCCCTGGGAATGCCGCTCGGGGCGGTCGAGCCGCGGTGGCGGGAATTCCTGAATGACCTGGAAAGAAAAAAACAGGATCTTTACCGGCTTCCGGCCAGCAAAATTTTTCCGACCGAGGAAGAATACAACGAATTTATGATTTACGTAAACGAAATATCAAATTAAAGAAGGCCGAAGAATTAAAAAGGGAGATCCGCAAATATGAAAAAAAAACCACCCCCCTTTCCCCGGCCGGAGGCCATGGGAAAATTCATGCTCTCGCTGGGCCGGTTTTACGAACGCCTTTACCGGGTGCCGGGAATCGGGGAGTCGCTGGTCCGGGGGTGGTGCCGGAACCTGGGCCGGGTTTCCTTCTACTCCCCTTCCGGCCTGAAGCGGAGCGACGACCTCCAGGGCGTGAAAGAAACCCTGGTGGAGTCCTGCCGGAAGATGGGTTTTAAAATGGAGCTCTCCGGGGAGAAACCCGGCCAATTCGAATTTTTTATTCTCGAGTGCCCCTACGGATATCACCGCCCTGACCAGCAGGGCGTCTGCGACGCCGCCATGGACATGGACCGGGTCATGTTCCGGCTCTGCGGCGGGGACCTCCAGGTGGAGGAAACCATTCCCGGCGGCGCCGCCAAGTGCCGGGTCACCATGCGTAAAAATTAAACAGGAAAAGGGGGGAAAGCATGGAAAGAAAATTCGTTTTCGAAGATCTGAGACAGCTCGGCCGCTGGATGCGCCGGAAGCTCAAGGACCGGATTGAGGGCAAGGAGTATGTCTTCACCCGCGAGGATTTCAACGATCTCTCCCGGATGATCCGGGTCGGCAACTGGCTGATGCCCCGTTACGGGCAGACCCGCTTTTACCGCTTCCTGGTGGACCGCGGCTTTTTCGCCCCCTATTTCCGCCAGCCGGTCCTGTCGCGGGTGGTGCCCCTGAACGCCAAGGTCAAGTCCGGACCCAACGCGGTAGTCCCCCTGCAGCTGCTGGATGAAATGATCGAAAAGGCCGGCTTCCGGTTCATCATGGATAAATGCTTCTGCCGCCAGGGGATGGAATGCCAGCATTACCCGATCGAGCTCGGGTGCATAGACCTGGGGGAAGGCGCCCGGGCCCTGCTCAAGGGCCCGCACGGGCGGGAGGTGACTGTCGACGAGGCCAAGGCCCATGTCCGCAAGGCGGCCGAGTACGGCATCCCGGCCTTCGCGGCCCACGCCATCCCCGAGAACCAGGTGATGGGGATCCCGAAGGAACAGAACCACAAGTTCATCGAGATCTGTTTCTGCTGTCCCTGCTGCTGCGTGGCGATGGCCAACCTCAAGTACTATTCCCCGCTGGTCAAGAAATACAGCATGGTCAGCATCGGGTTCGTCGCCAAGGCCCTCCCCACCTGCCAGGGCTGCTTCGAGTGCGTCTCCAAGTGCGCGGCCGGGGCGATCAAGATCAAGGGCGACAAGGTCTGGGTGCAGGAAGACCTCTGCATCGGCTGCGGGGTGTGCCAGCATACCTGTCCCCACCACGCGATCCGGCTGACCCAGATCTCTCCCCTGAAGGAGAACCTGCTGGATTATTTCAAGGAGATACATCTCGATCTGAGTTAAAAGGAGACCGCGGACCGCAGACGGCCGACCGCCCTCCGGGTCGTAGACCCATACGGGTCGGAGACCGACCGCGGTCAAAGGCAAAACACGTAAAGCGTGAGGCGTAAGGGGCGAAAGGTAAGCAATAGGGAGTAAGCGGCGCAAAACCTTCAAGCCTAAAAGTAAAGGAGCCTAAGAGATAAAAGCGAGATTGCTTCGGCATTGCCTCGCAATGACAAAACTGGAGAAATAGAAGATGACAAATAATGGAATTTGCTTGAATCATCTTTTTTTCATTTACCTGCCTACTGCTTACTGCCTACTGCTTACTGTTGGTCATCTCCGAGCAATCAGATGAGCAAAAAGAAACAGAGTGATTGGGTCCGCCAGGGCAAATGCCGGCGCTGCGGAATCTGCTGCAAGGGGGACAAGCTGACCCCGGGGCCTTTCGCGGACGATAAGTACGTCCAGGAATTCATCAGAATAATCGGGGCCGACTGCCACCACCTGGTTTATAATTCGAAAAAACAGGCCGCATGCAGTATCTATAAAAACCGTTACACCGAATGCCAAGTGTTCCCGACCAAGCCCGAAGACCTGGAACTGGTCAATGCGCTCTGCGGATTCTATTTCGTGAAAAAGACCTAGTGTAGTGTCCCAGAAATGTCTTGACAGTGATTATTTTTTCGTAGGGGAGCCCCTCCGCGGGCTCCCTTCTTCGGGCGGCCGTGGAAGGCCGCCCCTACATAATCAACCCCAAAAATCTTAACCAATGTAAAGCCGT
>JAPLJL010000106.1 GCA_026388615.1 Pseudomonadota bacterium
AGGGAGAGGTGATCAACCCCGTCCCGCTGGTGCTGGAGGAGGCCGGCCACCGGACCCTGGTGGTGGAGGCCCTGACCCGTTACCGGTGGAAGGACCACGAGTGCTATGGGATATCAGAGTTTCTGAAACAGCTGGAATAAAAATAATGACTAATGACTAATTCCTAATCAAACCCCAATGACCAATGAAATAAAAATAACTAATTGCTAATTTCTAATGTCTAATAAAATCCCAATTTCAAATGACCAATTCAGAAACTCCGGAATTAGAAATTCGACATTAGTCATTGATTAGAAATTAGTCATTAGAAATTAGAAATATTCACGCGAATGTCCTCTGAAAATTTTCTGAAAAACCTGAACCCGCCCCAGCTCGAGGCGGTGATGCATATCGAAGGCCCGCTCCTGATCCTGGCCGGGGCTGGTTCCGGCAAGACCCGGGTGCTGACCCACCGGATCGCCCATTTGATGAACCAGGGATTGGCACCGGAGCAGGTCCTGGCGGTGACCTTTACCAACAAAGCGGCGGGAGAGATGCGGGAGCGAGTGGAGCGCCTGCTCTCCGTTCCTTTGAACGGTTTCTGGATTTCCACTTTTCATTCCACCTGCCTGCGGATTCTCCGGAGGGAGGGGCAGAACCTCGGCCTGCCCCGGGATTTCATCATTCTGGACGAGAAAGATTCCCTGGGGCTTATCCGCAAGGCGATCGCTGATTTCAATCTGAACGAGGAAGCTTATCCGCCCAAGCAGATCGAATACCGGATCGACCGGGCGAAAGGGGACGGTAAGGGGCCGGAGGAGTTCACCGATCCGGAGTTTTCGGCCTCAACCACTTTCGGAAAAATATACGCCCACTACCAGGAGCTGCTCCGGGAAGCGAAGGGCTTGGATTTTGGCGATCTCCTGATCATGACAGTGGAGCTTTTCCGGAAATGTCCCGATGTTCTGATCCGCTATCAGAGCCAATTCAGGCATGTCCTGGTGGATGAATACCAGGATACCAACCGGGTTCAATATGACTTTCTCAAGCTTTTATGCCGTTCCCACCAGAACCTCTGCGTAGTGGGAGACGAGGACCAGTCCATTTATGGCTGGCGGGGCGCCGACCTCCGCAATATCCTGGATTTCGAACGGGATTTTCCCAAGGCCCGGGTCATCCGCCTGGAACAGAATTACCGTTCGACCAAGCGGATCATCGCCGCCGCTTCCGCCCTGATCGCGAAGAACCGCCTGCGCAAGGGCAAGAAACTCTGGACCGCGCGGGCGGAGGGCCACCCGATCTTTTCGATTTCCTCCCGCAATGAACGTTACGAGGCGTCCGCGGTGGCGAGCCTGGTGGAAAATCTTTTAAGCAAGGATAGGACCAACGCCCAGTCCCGCCTGATTGAGGACGAGCTTTCCCGCCGCCGCATCGCCTACCAGCTGGTGGGCGGTTTGCGCTTTTACGAACGCAAGGAGATCAAGGACGCGATTTCCTATCTCCGGGCCTCGCTCAACCCGGAGGAATCTCTCTCGCTGCGGAGAATCATTAACGTTCCGGCCCGGGGGATCGGTAAATCGGTGATCGGGAAAGTCGAGGAAATCGGTTCGGAACGGGGTTTAAGCTTCGCCACCGCGCTTCGAGCCGGCCGGGAGGAAAAGCTCTTTTCCCCCGCAGCGGAGCGGAAGCTGGACGTGTTTTTCCAGATCCTGAACAAATTCCATACCTATTGCGTTTCGGAGCCGTTTCCCGAAGCCCTGCACCGGATTCTCAAGGAAAGCGGATATCTCGGAAACCTGGAGAATGAGCGGACCGAAGAGGCCCGGGCCCGTTTGGAAAACCTGGGAGAACTGATCAACGCCGCCCGGGATTTCTGGGAACGGAACGAAGGCGGGATCCTGGAATACCTGGACCAGGCGGCCCTGGTGAGCGACATCGACGAGCTGGAAGGGGCCTCCCGGACGGTCAAGCTTCTGACCCTGCACAACGCCAAGGGACTGGAATTCCCGGTGGTGATCATCGCGGGGCTGGAAGACAATCTGCTTCCTCATCTGCACTCGAGTCACGATGAGGAGGAATTGGAAGAGGAACGCCGCCTCTTTTATGTGGGAGTGACCCGGGCAAAGGATAGACTGTTTCTTTTCCAGGCCCGGGAGCGGAGATTCTTCGGGGTGCCTTCCTTCAGCCGGCCTTCCCGGTTTCTGGCCGACATTCCCAAGGAATTTGTCGAGGTTATCGTCCAGCCCTGAGTCGGGAAAAGGATTCCTGGATCAACCGAAAAAGATGGAACGGCGCTTTTTCAGGCTGTCGAGGATCATGCCCTGGACCTTGGCCCGGAGTTCCTCGTTGAGCTGGTTGATCAGAATCTCGTCGTCCAGATCCTTTTCCGTGTACTGATCGTAGGAGATCGGTTCCCCGAAAGTGATAGTCCATTTGGTGGGAAGGGGGATAATGGAGGCCGGAATCGGGGTGATCGGGATCCCGGTAAAGCGCGAAATAAAATCGGCCCGGGCAATGATCGGATGGATCTCCTCGGCTCCCACCACCGCCACCGGGATGGCGGTGGCCTTGGTTCGCACCAGGAGCCGGATGGTTCCTCCCCGCCCGAATCTCTGGACCCGGTAGCGGTAACGGAATTCCTTCCCGAGTCCCTTCAGGCCCTCCGGAAAAACCCCGACCAGCTCGCCTTGCCGGAGGAGCCGCTCCGCGTTTTCCGGGCAGGCCCGGGGCATTCCCCACTTGGCGACAAAGGGAGCTACCATCGGCAAACGGCTGACGAAATCATCGGCCAGGAAACGCGCTTTCCGGTTGGCCGGGTGCTCCTTGAGAACGGCGAAGGAAATCATGCCCCCGTCATAGGGGAGCATTCCCGAGTGGTTGGCCACCAGGAGGACGGGTCCCGAGTAAGGGATGTTTTCCACCCCGATGGTGGTGATCCGCCAGTATTTCTTGTATAAAAATTCGAAAACCGGTTCCACCATGTCCCAGAAAACCGGGTCATAACCGAAATCGTCAACTTCCTCAGCGGTCCCTGCCATTCTAATTTTCCGGAAGTATTTCCGGACCGGTTTTTCCTGGCGGAATTTCTGGAAGAGGGAGAGGGGGGGGGGATCGTTTTCATTTTTCTTATCCGTTCCATCGATCCGGCCTTCGAGTTTCTCCAAGCGCTTTAGAGACTGATCCAGTTGGTTGAGGATTCGGGCGGCCTGATCCCCGTTTGCATCCTTGTCACCTCGGGTTTTTCCCGCCTGCTTGATTGCCTGGGAGATTTTCTGATTCAGGCTCTGGAAGCGGTTATCAAGCTTCCGGTCCAGCTCAGCGCAGTTCTTATCCATGTTTTTATCGATCTCGCGGGTGAGCGGGTCTTCTTTGGC
>JAPLJL010000117.1 GCA_026388615.1 Pseudomonadota bacterium
GATCCCGACCAGGATGGCGTCGTTTTTCGCCCGGAGGCGGTGAACCAGTCGGCGGGACGCCTCCCCGCTGATCCAGCGGGACTCCCCGGTTCCGGTGGCGACCCGGCCGTCCAGGGAGGCCGCCGCCTTGAAGGTGACGAAGGGCAGGCCGGTGGTGATGAACTTGACGTAATCCTCGTTCAGGTTCCGGCAGGCTTTTTCCTGGAGGCCGGACTCAATCCTGATTCCCTGCTTCCGGAGCCGGGCCAGGCCTTTTCCGGCAACCAGGGGGTTGGGATCGCGCATTCCTGCCACCACCCGCCGGATCCCCGCGGCCGGGATGGCCTCGGTGCAGGGCCCGGTGCGGCCCTGATGAGCGCAGGGCTCGAGGGTAACGTAGAGGGTCGCGCCCCGGGCCTTTTCCCCGGCTTCCTTCAGGGCGTGGATCTCGGCGTGGGGGGTCCCGGCCCGGCGGTGATAGCCTTTTCCAACGATCCGGCCGGACTTGACCACGACCGCGCCGACCCGGGGATTGGGGCTGGTCATCCCGTCGGCCTTCCGGGCCAGGCGGAGCGCCAAGTCCATATATTTTTTATCCTGAGGCGTGATCATGATAAATCAATTTCGGATTGCGGAATGCGGATTGCGGAATGAACAAAAAAATCAAATATCAAAAATCAAAATCACAGACCAAAGTTCAAAATTATTAAACTGAGCGCTAAATACCGACAGCTGATGGTTTATTTTCTATTCCGCACTCCGAACTTCGCATTTTATATTTAGCGTTTCGCATTTTTAAAGGTTTTTCTTGTTTGTAAGTATTAATTCCGCAATCCGCATTCCGCATTCCGCAATTTACTTTGGTCTTTCGTTCTTCAGGATCTCCCGGAGCTCGTGCATGAACTGGTTGATGTCCTTGAAATCCTGGTAGACCGAAGCGAAGCGGACGTAAGCCACCTGATCGAGCTTATGCAGTTCCCGCATCACTTCTTCCCCGATGGAGCGGGAGGGAATCTCCCGGTTGCCCTCCACCTGCAGGCGTTTTTCGATCCGCTCCACCACCTTTTCGATCAGGTTGATGCTGATCGGGCGCTTTTCGCAGGCCTTCTGGATGCCGGAGATGATCTTCTTCCGTTCGAAGGCTTCCCGCCGGCCGTCCTTCTTCACCACCAGGGGCAGAACCTCCTCGACCCGCTCGTGAGTGGTGAATCTCCGCCCGCATTCCAGGCATTCCCGCCGGCGGCGGATGACCAGACCGTCCCGGGAAAGCCGGGAATCGATCACCTTATCTTCCTGAAAACTGCAGAATGGGCATTTCATTTTTTCCCGCTCGCTTTCTGGAATTTTTTCACCTTGATTTTAGATCCCCGGAGCAGCTCCCGGGCCAGGGGGTCGGGATAACCATCCTGGTAAATGATAATTTCGATCCCGGCGTTGATCAGCATTTTAGTGCAGATGGAGCAGGGAAAATTGGTGGTGTAAACGGTTCCGCCCCGGATGGAGATCCCGTAATTGGCGGCCTGGATGATGGCATTCTGCTCGGCGTGGAGGCCGCGGCAGAGTTCGTGGCGTTCGCCGGAGGGCACCTGGAGCTTCGCCCGCAGGCAGCCCACCTCCCCGCAGTGGGCGAGGCCGCTCGGGGCCCCGTTGTAGCCCGTGGCCAGGACCCGGCGGTCCCGGGCCACCACCGCCCCCACCTTGCGCCGGAGGCAGGTTGACCTCCGGGAGGCGAGCTGGGCGAACCCGATGAAGTATTCGTCCCAGCCCGGGCGGGATTCTTTTCCCCGGCGGTCAGCAGTTTTTAGGGATGTCTTCTTCAATGCAGGCAATTTTCTCCAGGCGTCGTAAATGCCGGTTTCCGGCAAACGCGGTTTTCAGCCAGACCCGGACAATCTCCTCGGCCAAACCCTTGCCGGTTACCCTTCCTCCCAGGACCAGGACGTTGGAATCGGTGTGCTCGCGGCTCATGCGGGCCAGGTAGAGGTCATTGACCAGGGTGGCCCGGACCCCGCGAAGACGGTTGGCGGCGATGGACATGCCCAGGCCGGTCCCGCAGACGAGAATCCCGCGCTCCACCTCGCCCTTGGCCACCCGGCAGGCGACCTGGAAGGCATAATCCGGGTAATCCACCGGTTCGATGCTGTGGCAGCCCAGGTCCAGGGGCTCGTGGCCCAGGTCCTTGAGCAGGCGGACCACGAATTCCTTCAGTTCAAACCCTCCGTGATCGGAGGCAACGGCGATTTTCATTTTCTTTTGACCCCTTGTTTAAAAGGTAAACGCGTTATCAATATATAAATTCATAAGGCGGCGTTTAATTGCTCTCCCGGGTTTCCCGGCGGATATAGTTGACCGCATCCTGAACGGTTTTGATTTCCTCGATCCTGTCGTCCGGGATCGAGATACTGAATTCGTCTTCCATCGCCATCACCAGCTCAACCAGGTCCAGGGAGTCGGCCCCCAGGTCTTCCATGAACTTGGCCTCCGGCTGGATCTCTTCGGTTCCTATTCCCAGTTGCTCCGCGATGATATTCGTGACCTTGTTTTCGAGCGTCATTCCCGCATTCCTCCTTCCGGCCCGGCTTACCTTTCTCTCATTCCTCCCTAATATTCTCTTCTATCTTATAACTTATTCAAGAAAAAAGAGAAAAGGGCAAAAACATATTATCGAATTCTTATCCCGGTTCGATCAAGGGTTACCAGACGATCCTTGACCAAATCCACCCCGCCTCTGGAAATAAAATCCAGAAGAATTATTGCTTCCTCCTCGGATTTCAAATTTCCTTTTCGAAGATAGACTATCCCCGCCGTGCCCTTGGGGTTAAACCGAAGCGAGTTGGTAAAATGAAAATCCCTGGTGATTAAAATCGCGCCTTCTCGAACCATGAGGTTATATATTTCCTGGTCGGGGGAGCCGGAAAATTCGCCCTCGGAAACGGAAATAACCTGATGACCCCGGGAGCGAAGCTCAAGGACCGCCAGGTAACTTACATTTTCATCAGCAATAAATTTCACCAGGCTACGGCTTTTTCAGTGGTCAGATAGGAGGCATAATCAATGCAGGCGAGAATATCTTCGCGTTTGATCTTGGGAAAATTCTTTTGAACGGTATCGTAGTCTTCCCCGGCCGCGAGATGACTCAGGATTATCCACACCGGGATACGGGTTCCCTTGACGCAGGGTTCCCCACCGCAAACTTCAGGATCAACCGAAATTCTTTCATTCATGATTTATCGCCTCCCGAGGAGAATACTTTATAACCTGCTGATATTTTACCCTTCCCAAGGTTTAAAGCCAAACTCGCTGAGCTTTCAGACCGGCAGGTTGGAAAACAAACCATATATAGTTGCGCCCATCCAGATTTCCCGATGTCCTGATACCCATCTCCTGGTACCCTGCTTACCTGATCCACTTTTTTATTGTTTTTTAAATTCAGAGAAGGGTATGATAATAACACCGATGAAATCCAGGGTGCTGAAGAAATTGTTTTTGTTTCTTGCCTTACTTTTCACCTTTTACTTTTCATCCTTCGCCTACGCTCAGGACAAGCTTTTTACTTCTTCAAAACACGCTGGCTATCTGACCCTGTTAAAAAACGGCTTTATTGATGAGGTTGATTCTGGGGGAGATAAGGGAAAAGTTAATCAAAATAATGGCGAAAAAGATAAGAATAAATTTTATCACCAGAAGAAGTTTCATATATCAGCATCCATTGGATTTTGTGAAGGAGCTAATAGTACAACTAATATTTCCGTAGGACCCGCAAATTATATTCCTGGTTCAATTTTCAGTTTATTAATTGATTATTTGCTTAATGACTTTGTAGGATTGGGAATTGAGGGAGGTTATCATAATTTATATGGAACAGAGGGAATGGACCCGACGAAATTGGATGAAAACAATTTTTTTCTCTCGCCTTATTTTAAAATTTTAATGCCTCAATCATCAGATTGGGGATATTTTTTAAATTTTGGTGTTGGGTTATTCATGGAGAATTCTGGATTTGATGAACAGGATTCTGATTTTAGATTATCTTTTCAAGTAGGTTTGGGAATAAATTACAAAATAACTAATAATTTTGAATCGGGTTTAATGCTTGATTATAGATTTATGAAAGCTACTTGGTCTGCAGGTTATGATTCGATTCCAAAAGGATGGTTTTATCTAATATCAGTATCTCCTTTCATTGGATATGTTTTTTGAAATTACCGATTCCCCGCCGCGACCAGTTAGTCAGCAGGGCAAGCCCCACCGTTAAATCAGAAAAGTTTCGAGTTTTAGGTTAACAGCGTGTGATGTAGGGGCGGCTCTCCCTGGCCGGTCTTGCCCGGCTCCCTGGGCGAGGCCTCGGGCCAGCCGGGCAGGCCGCAGCCGCCCGAAAAGGGAGCCAGTAGAATGGCTCCCCTACGAAAAGATTAGAGGGGCGGGACAAGTCGAAGGGATGACGGAAAAGACCTGGATTCCGGCTTTCGCCGGAATGACGAGAAGATATTAATGTTTGGATTTTTTGGGGGTTAACCTACGACCTACGACCTATAACCTATGACCGGTTTTTATATTTTTCCAGCGATTCCAGGTTCTCGACGTTGGCCGTCTGGATGTCGCGGTCGATCCGGCGGGCGAGACCGGAAAGCACCCGGCCGGGGCCGATCTCGATGATCTGGTCCACCCCGGATTTCTTCAGGGTAAGAATCGAATCCTCCCAGAGCACCGGGTGGCACACCTGCTTGGCCAGGAGTTCGGGGATGGCGGATTTGTCCTGATAAAATCCGGCAGTGCAGTTGGCCACCACCGGCAGGCGGAGGTCGTGATAGGTGATTTTTCCCAGGGCTTCCCGCAGACCGGTTTCCACCGATTGCATCAGGGGGGAATGGAAGGGTCCGGACACTTCGAGGGGAAGGCTGGCCTTGGCTCCCCGCTCGCCGGCCATTTTTAAAGCTTTGGACACGGCGGTTTTATGCCCGGAGATAACGGTCTGCTCGGGGCTGTTGAAGTTGGCGGGGACCAGCACCTCTCCGGGCGCGCAGGCTTCCCGGCAGAGCGATTCTACCACGGGCCGGGTCAGGCCGAGGATCGCGCCCATGCCCCCCGTGCCGGCGGGGCAGGCGGTCTCCATCAGTTTGCCCCGGAGCCGGACCAGCTGGACGGCCGTTTCGAGTTCGAGCGCCCCGCTCACCACCCGGGCGGTGTACTCCCCCAGGCTGTGCCCGGCCAGGGCCTTGGGCCCCAGTTTCAGCTCGGTATGGATGGCTTCGTAGATAGCCACCGAGACCGTCAGGATAGCGGGCTGGGCGTTTTCGGTGCGCTTCAGGATGTCGGGCGGCCCGGAGAAACACAGGCGGGCCAGGTCCTCGTGCAGGGCCGAGCTGGCCCGGGTGAAGATCTCCTGCGCCTTCGGGTAATGCTCGAAGAATTCCTTCCCCATGCCTACGAATTGCGATCCTTGTCCGGGAAAAAGTAGAGCTAATGACATGATCAAATGCTAGCTAAATAGTTCAAGGTTCACAGTTCAGGGTTCAAGGTTTATTGATGATCTTTTCGGGCAGTTTGCGCAGAATATT
>JAPLJL010000344.1 GCA_026388615.1 Pseudomonadota bacterium
TTCCTGGACCCGCCCTACGAACAGGGCCTCGCCGAGCCGGTTTTGACTTGGCTTTCACGTTCGGTTATTTTGAGGTCGGAGGGGATAATAATTTTAGAACATGGAGCCAGAGAAAAAATCCAGCCGGGCTATGGTTCGCTGGCGCGCGGGTGGGAGAAACGTTATGGATCGAAAATGATCTCCGAATTCAACCGAGACCAGACTGAGGATCGCGCTCCCGGGTGGGAGCAAAACGAAAAATGAGGGAAAGGGGAGATCGAAAAATGAAAACCGCGATTTATCCCGGGTCTTTTGATCCGCTCACCTATGGGCACATCAATATCATCAACCGGGGCCGGAAGATATTTGACCGGGTGGTGGTGGCGGTGGCCGGGAATATGTCCAAGAACACCACCTTCACCATCGACGAAAGATCCGATATCATTAAAAAGTTTTTCCACGGGGTCAAGGGGGTGGAAGTGGTTTCCTTCCAGGGCCTCCTAGTCAATTACATGTCCCGGCGGGGCATCCGTACTATCCTCCGGGGCCTCCGGACCTTCTCGGATTTCGAGTACGAGTTCCAGATGGCGATGGGAAACAAGAAACTGGCCCAGGAGGTGGAAACCCTGTTCATGATCACCGCGGGCGAATATTCCTACATCAGCTCCTCGATCATCAAGGAAATCGTGGCCCTGGGCGGCTCGGCGCGGGGAATGGTCCCGCCCTTAGTCGAAAAGAAACTGCGGGAAAAATTCCGGGCCGAGCGCGCGGCGGTCAAGCGGGGACGCTGAAATGGACTGGCTGGCTGAACGGGCAAAACGGATCAAACCTTCCGCCACCCTAGCGGTGACCGCCCGGGCCAACGCGCTCAAGGCCCAAGGTGTGGACGTGATCGGCTTCGGGGCCGGGGAGCCGGATTTTGACACCCCCGACCCGATCAAGGAAGCCGCTTGTAAGGCACTGCGCGAGGGATTCACCAAGTATACCCCCGTCGGGGGAATCGACTCGCTCAAGGACGCCATCGCCGCCCGATTTGAGCAGGACAGCGGGATCTCCTATGACCGGAAACAGATCCTGGTTTCCTGCGGGGCCAAGCATTCCCTTTACAACCTTTTCATGGCCGTGCTGAACCCGGGGGATGAGGTCCTCATCCCCGCGCCCTGCTGGGTTTCCTACCCCGACATGGTCCAGCTGGCCGACGGCGTTCCGGTCCTGATTCCGAGCGCGGAAAAGGACGATTTCCGGATCAATCCGCAGGATCTGAAAAGCCTGATCACCCCCAAGACCCGCGCCCTGATCATCAACAGTCCCTCGAATCCCACCGGCACGGCCTACACCGAGAACGAGCTCCGGGCCCTGGCCGAGCCGGCGGTAAAAGCCGGTCTCCTGATCATCTCGGACGAGATTTACGGGAAGCTGGTTTACGACAACTTCCGCTTTGTCTCGGTTGGTTCCCTTTCGGAAAAAATCCGTCATAGCGCGGTGATCGTGGACGGGGTTTCCAAGAGCTACTCGATGACCGGGTGGCGGATCGGGTACGCCGCCGGACCGCTCGAGATCATCGCCGCGATGACCAACATCCAAAGCCAGTCCACCTCGAATCCCACCTCTTTTGCCCAGAAGGGGGCCCTGGAGGCCTTGAAGGGCCCGCAGGATTTTGTCGGGAAAATGCGGGAGGAGTTCTCCCGCCGCCGCGATTACATCGTGGGCCGGCTCAACGCGATGCCGGGGGTGACCTGCCGGAAGCCCCAAGGGGCTTTCTACGTTTTCCCCAACGTGGCGGCGCACTTCGGAAAGTCCGACCAGGGGAAAAAGCTCCAAGGCTCCAGCGACCTGGCCTCCTACCTCCTGGAAAAAGCCCACGTGGCGGTGGTGGCCGGGGTGGAGTTCGGGTCGGACCAGCATATCCGGCTTTCCTACGCCACCTCGATGAAACTGATCGAGGAAGGCATGAACCGGGTCGAAGCCGCGTTAAAAAAGCTGACCTAAGACGGGAAAAGGCAATAACCAATTACCAAATTCCAATTACCAAACAATTTCCAATCACCGAGCTCCAATAACCAAATAAAACAAATTGAAATCGGCAATCTGGTAATTGAAACTTGGTTGTTTTCTTGTCTAGTATTTGATTCTTGGTTGTCGTTTGGTAATTGGAATTTGGTTATTGGAATTTGATTTATGAGACCCACCCGGATCATCAGCAGGGAGGACAGGCGCCGCGCCTTTTTCATCGCTTTCTTCTCGGCGATCGGCTGGCTTACCTTCCTTTGGCTTTCCGGGATCCTGGTGCCCCGGATCCACGAGCGGGTCATCCTCTTCGGAATCTTCTCCTTTTTCATTTCCCTGATTCTCGGATTCGTCGTTTATTTCCTCATTCGCCGTTTCTTTCAGATCCCGGTCAAGGAGCTGGACCAGGAGATCAATCACGTGATCGAATCCGATTTCCTGCCCCGCCTCGAAGAGCGCAAGGACGACGGCCTCGACCGGATCCGCCAGGCCTTCAACCGGGTTTTCCGGGAGATGACCGAGCTCAAGGCCAGGGAAGCCGACTGGGAGCAGATCCAGGAGGTGGAAAAGCGGGAACACGAGCTCCGGGCCGGCCTGGCGGACAAGAGCGCACTGGTGGAGAAGACCAGCCGGGAACTGGCCGACCGGCTCCGCGAGCTTTACCTCCTGAACGAGATCAGCCAGACGATTAACTCGGGCCTGAGCCTGGACGAGATCCTGAAAAGCATTACCAACGTGGTCGGGAAAACCCTGGGCTATAAGGAATTCGTGGTGCTCCTGACGGACGAGGACAGCGAGGGCCTCACGGTCAAGGCCACCTTCGGGATACCCCGTTCCGCCCGGCTGGAGGGAATGCGGTTCACGTTGGGGGAAGGGGTGAGCGGGGTGGTGGCGAAAACCGGGAAGCGGATCCTGATCCGGGACACGAGCAAGGACGAACGCTACCTGCACTACAAGGGCCAGAAACCGGAGGACGGCTCCTTCCTTTCCATCCCCGGGAAAAGCCGGGGAACGGTCCAGGGGGTTTTCAATTTCTTCCGTCCGCAAATAGACGGCTTCAGCGTGCCGGAGATGCGGCTTTTGACCACCGTGGCCAACCAGGCCGCGGCGGCGGTGGAAAAAGCCCGGCTCTTCGAGAAGGTCCAGCGGCTTTCGGTAGTGGACGACCTGACCCAGCTCTGGAACCGCCGCCATTTCCTCGAGGTCCTGGAAAAGGAATGGAAGCGGGCCGAGCGCTTCAACCATGAGCTGGCCCTGTTGATTATCGATATAGATCATTTCAAGCATTACAACGACCGAAACGGGCATCAGATGGGAGACGAGGTTTTAAAAGGGCTAGCCCAGATTTTCCGGGACAGTGTCCGGGAGATCGATACCGTGGGCCGCTTAGGGGGTGAAGAGTTCCTGGCCGTTCTGCACCGCACGAGTAAGGAGGGGGCGGAAGTGGTGGCCGAGAAGATCCGCAAGGAAGTGGAGGCTTGCGACTTTCCTCTGCGGGAACACCAGCCGGAAGGGAAATTGACCGTCAG
>JAPLJL010000376.1 GCA_026388615.1 Pseudomonadota bacterium
TTCCTGGAGTGTGAGGATACCGTCCTGGCCCGTCGGTTTTACGAAACCCTGCGCCGGCATCCGCTGGCGGAGGGCGCCGATCTGCTGGCCGGAGTGGCCCGGGAAAGGGAGGAGCTCCGGCCGATCCGGGAGCTCGCGGACAAGATCTGGGACACTACCCTTTACTCGATCCCCCAGTTCCGCCGGGCGGTCCGGGACTATTTCTCCGCCAGCACGGCGGGGGAGCCCTTCGCCGTCAAGCTGCTTTCCTTCGGGTACAAGGCCGGGATTCCCTTCAACGCCGACCTGGTTCTGGACGTGCGTTTCCTGCCCAACCCCTTTTTCGTGGAGGAACTCCGGATCCTGAACGGCCTGGATCCGCGGGTCCAAGAATATATTTTTTCCCGGCCCGAGGGGGCCGAATTTGTCCGGCTGACCCGGGATTTCCTGAATTTCCTGCTGCCCTGCTACCAGAAGGAGGGGCGGCCGTTCTGCACCATCGCCTTCGGTTGCACCGGCGGACAGCACCGCTCGGTGGCGGTGGCCGAGCGGATCGGGAACTCGCTGCGCGAGGGAGGATACCGGGTTAACGTCTCCCACCGGGATTCCGGCTAGGGAGGGGAGGAGAGTCATGGTGGGAGTAGTGCTGGTCGGGCATGGGGGCCTGGCGGAAGAAATGATGCGCACCGCGGAATTCATCGCCGGAAAACTGGAGCGGGTGGCGGCGGTCCGGGTCAACCAGGAGGAGCCCCTGGAGGCGCTCCAGAAAAAGATCCGGGACGCGATCCGGCAGGTGGCGGGAGCGGAAGGGGTGCTGGTGCTGACCGATATGTTCGGGGGGACGCCCTCGAACCTGAGCCTGAGCTTTATGGAGCCGGGGAAGGTGGAGGTGATTTCCGGCATGAACCTGCCGATGGTTTTAAAGCTGATCGAGAACCGGGAGGGGCTCAACCTCCAGGCTTACGCCCGGGAAATCCGGGAAAGTGGACAGCGGAATATTTCCCTGGCCAGCGAGATTCTGGATCGGGGCCAGAAAAAGTGAAAGGAGGCTCTTCTTGGTGACTTCGCAATACACGATTGCCAACCGTCTGGGACTGCACGCCCGGGCGGCCGCCCAAATGGTGAAGGCCGCGAACCGCTTCGTCTCCGAGATCCGGGTCAAGACTGGGGACCGGGAGGTGAACGGCAAGAGCATCATGGGCATCCTGACCCTGGCCGCGATCCAGGGAAGCCTGATCATCCTGACCGTGGAAGGACCCGACGAGAAAGAGGCCCTGACCCTGCTCGGGAGTCTGATCATGGGCAAGTTCGGGGAGGAATAAGGTGCCGGGGGAAGAGACGAAAAAACCCCTGACCCAGCTCAAAGGCATGGGGGTGAGCGAGGGCGTGGCCCTCGGGCCGATCTATCTCCTGGAGCGGGAGCGGGTGGCGGTTCCCCATTCCCGCATCCCGCCCGAAGGGGCCGAGGCCGAGCTCGCGCGCTTCAAGAAGGCCCTGGCCGCGACCCAGCGCCAGCTGGAACTGATCAAGAAAAGGATCCAGACCGAGGAAAGCCGGGATCTCCAGTACATCATCGACGCCCAGGTCCTGATCCTGAAGGACGTTCTCCTCCTCCAGGGGACCGAGGACGGGATCCGGCAGGGGCTGAACGCGGAGTGGGCCCTGGAGCTGGTCCGGGACCGGATTAAAACGGTTTTCGAACACCTGGGGGACGAATATTTCCGGGAGCGGCGGAGCGACGTCGACTACGCGGTGGAGCGCCTGCTCCGGAGCCTGCTCAAACGGCGGGTCGAGAGCATCGAGGACGTCAAGGGGAACATGATCGTGGCGTCCCGGGATCTGTCCCCCGCCGACACCGCCCAGATGGTGCACTCCCGGGTGATCGGCTTTATCACCGACATGGGGAGCAAGAGCTCCCACACCGCGATCATGGCCCGCTCGCTGGAAATCCCGGCGGTGGTGGGACTGAAGAACGTGAGCCAGCTGGTGAAAACCGGGGATGTGGTTGCGATCGACGGCTTCACCGGCGAGGTGGTAATCAACCCGGATGCCGCCACCCGGCAGCGGTTCGCGGAACTGAAGAAGAGCTTCCGCTCCTACCAGACCCAGCTGCCCCGTTACCGGAGGCTGCCGGCAGTGACGCGGGACGGGAACCCGATCCGGCTGGTGGCCAACATCGAGCTCGTGGAGGAAATGGGGGCGGTCAAGCGCTACGGGGCCGAGGGCGTCGGGCTCTACCGGACCGAGTTTCTCTTTATGAACCGGAAAGACCTGCCCACCGAGGAGGAGCATTACCAGAATTACCGGAAGGTGGCGGAGGCGGTTTTCCCTCAGCCGGCAGTGATCCGGACCCTGGATATCGGGGGGGACAAGTTCGTCTCCCAGCTGGAACTCGCCCCCGAACTTAACCCGGCCATGGGCCTGCGCGCCATCCGCTTCTGCCTGAAGGAGCCCAAGATTTTCAAATCCCAGCTCAAGGGCATCCTCCGGGCGGGGGAACTCGGGAACCTGAAAATCATGCTCCCGATGATTTCGGGGGTAGAGGAGGTGCGGGCCGCCCGGGAAATAATTGAGGAGGCCCAGGCGGAATTGAAAAAGGACCGCGCCCGTTTCGCCGCCGGGATCCCGATCGGGATCATGGTGGAAACCCCCTCGGCGGTGGCGGCGGCCGATCTCCTGGCCCGGGAAGTGGATTTCTTCAGCATCGGCACCAACGACCTGATCCAGTATTCCCTGGCCATCGACCGGGCCAACGCGGCGGTTTCCTATCTCTACGAGCCGCTTCACCCCGGGGTGCTCCGGATGATCCGCTCGGTGGCGGACGCGGGCCGGGCCCAGCAGATCCGGGTCGCCATCTGCGGGGAAATGGCGGGGGATCCTTTCTACACCGCCGTGCTTCTGGGGCTGGGACTGGAAGAATTAAGCATGAGTCCTTATTCTATTCCCCGGATCAAGCGGATGATCCGCATGATCGATCAGGGCGAGGCCCGGAACCTGGCCGACCGGCTTCTGGGGGTTCCCACCGGTTCGGAAATCGCCAGTCTCCTGACTAAAAAAATGGAGGAATGGTTTCCGGACTTTCGTTCGGATCAGATATTATACAAAACCAGTTTAGATGATGACCTAATGAAAGGAGGCAAGGATGCGGAGCACGATACTCACCTCGGAATCAGTAGCCGAAGGACATCCGGATAAGGTCGCCGATCAGATCTCAGATGCGGTCGTGGACGCGATTCTCCGGGAAGACCCCACCGGGCGGGTGGCTTGCGAGACCCTGGTGACCACCGGTTTAGTGGTCCTGGCGGGCGAGGTCACAACCCGCTGCGAGCCGGATTACGATAAACTGGCGCGCCAGACCATCCGCGAGATCGGTTACGACGCGGTGGAGTTCGCCGCCCCCCTGTCCATGGACTTCGCCGACCTGGGGGCCCACCTGGCCGCCATCGGCCTGGACTGCCCCTCGGTCCACGCCGGGATCGACGACATGCGGGACCGACCCGACGCGGTCCTGGCCATGGCCCGGAACCTCGGCTGCCGCTGGATCGTCCTGCCCTTCGTCATGCCCGACCAGCGGGACTGGGACCGGGTGATCGCCAGCCTGAACGCCTTTGCGCGCACCGCCAATGACGCCGGCTTCCGCGTCGCCTACCACCACCACGACTTCGAGTTTGCTGCCGACCCCGACGGGACCCGCCCCTTC
>JAPLJL010000421.1 GCA_026388615.1 Pseudomonadota bacterium
TCCCGCCCCTCCGCGACCGGAAAGCCGACATCCTGCTCCTGGCCGATCATTTCGTGGAGAAATACAGCCGGGAGAGCCGCAAGAAAATCCTCCGGATCACCACCCCGGCGATCGACATGCTGATGGCCTACCACTGGCCGGGCAACGTCCGGGAGCTCGAGAACTGCATCGAGCGGGCGGTCCTGCTTTCGAACGAAGGGGTGATTCACGGGCATCATCTTCCGCCCACCCTGCAGACCGCCGAAGCCAGCGGGACGATGCACGAGGGGCCCCTCCAGGCCACCCTCGACAATATCGAAAGGAACCTGATCCTCGACGCGCTGAAATCCTCCCGGGGAAATCTGGCCGGGGCCGCCAAGGCCCTGGGCCTCTCCGAGCGGGTGATGGGATTAAGGATCCGGAAACACGGGATCGATCCCAAGCGGTTCCATACCAAGATGTAGAATTTGCCTGGAAATCCTACCAATTTGTAGGATATTTTCAGGGCCAGTTTTTCTTCCCGGTTTCATAAAAACCTCGAAATAACCAATCTCTTCAATAAGTTAGCCAATCCGGCTCGGGGCTTTTCACCCTTGGCACAGTGATTGCTTTTTACTTATTTAGGAAGGAAAAAGGCGCCCGATAAATCGGGCAACTACAAAAGATGAAAACATGAACGAAGTTTTCCAGGTTAAAGGGGAGGTGAAAATGAATCGTAAAGTCTTATGGCTGGCAGCGAGTCTGGTTTTTCTTCTGGCCGTCCCGGCCGGAGCGGATACCGGGGGAACCGTGAGCCCGGCCGACACCGCCTGGCTGCTGGTTTCCACGGCCCTGGTGATGCTGATGACCCCGGGCCTGGCCCTTTTCTACGGGGGAATGCTCCGCAGAAAAAATGTCCTCAGCACGATCATGCAGAGCTTTTTTATCATCTGCCTGATCGGCGTGGAATGGGTGCTCTGGGGTTACGCCCTGTCCTTCGGGCCGGACCTGGGTGGGGTGGTGGGCAGCCTGGACCGTCTCGGGATCTCGCTATCCGGGCTGGAGCCCCGGGATACCGTTCCCGGTTTTGCCTTCATTATGTTCCAGGGGATGTTCGCCATTATCACTGTGGCCCTGATTTCGGGGGCGGTAGCCGAGCGGATGAAATTTTCGACATTTTTCATATTCAGCCTGATCTGGTCAACCATCGTTTACAACCTGCTTTGTCACTGGGTCTGGGGCGGGGGCTGGCTCGCGAAGCTCGGATTCCTGGATTTTGCCGGGGGCGCGGTGGTCCATATCAGCTCGGGGGCCAGCGCCCTGGTGGCCGCGATCCTGATCGGCCGGCGGAAGTGCTACCCGGAAAAGGTGGTCCGGCCCCACAACCTGACCATGACGGTGCTGGGGACGGGACTCCTCTGGTTCGGCTGGTTCGGTTTCAACGCCGGGAGCGCGATCACTTCGGGCAGTCTGGCTTCCCTGGCTTTCACCAATACGTTTCTTTCTGCCTGCGCGGCCGGGCTGGTCTGGGTATTTATCGATTGGACTCGGATCGGAAAACCCACCGTGCTCGGGATCTGCTCCGGGGCGATCGCCGGCCTGGCGGGGGTGACGCCCGCCGCGGGTTTTATCAGCCCCAATTCCGCCATGATCATCGGGGCAGTCGCGGCGATTCTCTGCTACTACGGGGTGAGTGTTTTGAAGCCCCGCCTGGGTTATGACGACACCCTGGATGTTTTCGGCATCCACGGATTGAGCGGCACCTGGGGAACCTTGGCCGTGGGTCTGTTCGCCACCAAAGCGGCCAACAGCGCGGGCGCGGATGGATTGTTTTTCGGAAACCCCCGGCAGCTGCTGATCCAGATAGTCGGGATCGCAGCCGCCTGGGTTCTTTCCGTGGTGGTTACCTATGGGGTGCTCAAAATTCTCGACGTGGTCATGAAATTGCGGGTCAGCGAGGAGGAGGAAGACATCGGCCTGGACCTGACCCAGCACTCCGAGAGCGCCTACACGATTTTGGAATGAAGGACGGGGAAAACCCGAGGAAGGAGTGAAAGATGAAATACATTGTCGCCATTATTCAGCCGCATCGCCTGGAGCAGGTCCTCCGGGAGTTGGACGATTCCCAGATTTACCTCCGGACCGTGACCCAAGTCATGGGTTGCGGACGACAGAAAGGGGTAACGGAGGTGTACCGCGGGAACGTGGAGCATGGCAACCTGCTGAAAAAGATCAAGATCGAGATCGCGGTCAACGAGGATTTCGTCGAGCCCTGTGTCCAGGCCCTGATGAAGGGCGCCCGGACGGGAAAGGTCGGGGATGGGAAAATCTTCATTTTGGATCTTCACGAATGCATCCGGATCCGGACCGAGGAACGTTGCGACCAGGCGATTGGTTAGGAGGAAGGGGGTCAGGGGGAAAGAACCGAATCCAAATTACCTTACGCGGGCGGGGATGATTACCATGGTCCGCCCCGCCAGGTGCACTTCTCAAGGACATACACGGTTTCGTTGCGGAAGCCACCGTCGAAGGGCCAGTACGTTTGATTGAACCCGAACCGGTTGGCTTTTCCCAATTATCGAGCTTCCAGCGAACGAGGATTGGGCGCAGCCGCGCTTGGCTCTGCCTGAATAGCCTGCTGCAAAGCGGCCAGGTCGTCCTGACACAGAAACATCACCTTGCGTTTCCGGCCGAGGGAAAGGGCCAGCGAGCGAACGTTCGTGTTCTCGCGCGAGAGCGCTGGAATCCGTCCCCTGATTTCGCTGAACTCGGCATACTTCGCCGTCGCAGTTTTAAGATCTGGATCCCCGCTACATATCTTAATTTCGGCGAGGATAGCTAGAGCTTGGCGGACGGACTGATCTAACGTGACTATGCGCCTATCCAATTCGTCCATTTTCTTATCGCTCTCTTCCGCGATGTGCTGAGGGAGCAGAACCTGTATCTGCCAGGCACCGTTTATGGCAGCAAAAACGGAAGAATATACTTTTTGGGGCACCGCAGTTCCGTTGCTCTTTCCAAGGAGGCGGAGGAGACTGGTGTTCATCGTATTGAGCGCGTCCATGGCCGGGCCGTAGGCCAAATTGTAAGCCTTGATATTCGTATTCTTGACCGCCAGAGCCAACAAGTCGTGGTCGATGCGCTGGAACTCGGCGAAATCCATGGAAAATTGGGCGAGCAAATCTTTTTCATCATGAGTGCCGCCAGCAGCCAGGAGTTTTTCCAGCTCCTGGTATTTCCGCTCCACTTCCGCCGTGGCCGTGCGGGCCTGATCGGCAAAAGCCCTCGATTCTTCATCGGTGACGGCCAGGACGGCGCTCTTTTCCGCCTCCGAGGCCAAGGCCAGGTTTAACCGCATCCGGGCTGCCAAGTCGGCCATCCTGACCTTGAGGGCTAGTTGCTTCAAGGCACTCTGTG
>JAPLJL010000294.1 GCA_026388615.1 Pseudomonadota bacterium
GGGCCAGCCGAGCTGTCGGCTCGGGCAGGCGGCCGTCTGCGGTCGTTTCTTAGCCGTTCACCTTAGCTTTTCTTAATTCTTGCCGTATCCGCCCAAAGAGGCTTGCCATCGGGAAAAATCTTGTGATAGGATTCATTCACCGCTTGGATCCGCGTCCAGAGCGCGGACCGAGACGGGGGGCATAAAGTAAAATTCTTGGCTATTTTCGAAGGAGAACTGCCTTCCGTTTCTTTTCTGCGGAGGGCTTTTTTGCTTCCAGAGGAGGGGTGATGAAAGTAACCGTTCCGATGATCGCCAAGCTGAAAGCCGAAGGGCGGAAGATCACCATGGTCACCGCCTACGATTTCCCCACCGCCGCCATAGCCGACGCCGCGGGCATCGATATTATTCTCGTCGGTGATTCCGTGGGCAACGTGGTCCTGGGCTACTCGAGCACCATCCCGGTGACCATGGACGAAACCATTCATCACACCCGGGCCGCTTCCCGGGGGCGCAAGAACGCCCTCCTGATTGCCGACCTGCCCTTTCTTTCTTACCAGGTGAGCCCCGAGGAAGCCATCCGGAATTCCGGCCGGTGCCTGAAGGAAGCCGACGCCGAGGCGGTTAAGCTCGAGGGCGGGGAAAGGATGGCCCGGACGATCGAGGCCATCGTCTCCGCCGACATCCCGGTCATGGCCCATATCGGCCTCACCCCCCAGTCGGTCCACGCCTTCGGGGGGTTCCGGGTCCAGGGGCGGGGCGACGAGTCCCGCCGCCGGCTCCTGGCCGACGCCCAGGCGGTGGAAGCCGCCGGGGCCTTCAGCGTAGTCCTGGAAGCCATCCCCGGCGAGCTGGCCCGGGAGATCACCGAGACGATTCACATCCCCACCATCGGGATCGGGGCCGGCCCCCACTGTTCCGGGCAGGTCCTGGTTTTCCACGATTTGGTGGGCCTCTCCGACCGCAAGGTTCCGAGCTTCGTGAAGAAGTACGCCGATCTCAACGGGATCGCGGTCAAGGCGGTGCAGCAGTTTGTTTCCGAGGTGCAGGCGGGCAAGTTCCCGGACGAAGCACATACATACAAGTCAGAAAAATAGCAGGCAGTAAGCAGGTAGCCGCAGCCTTTAGGCTGCGAGTAGTCGCTCGATTTATCGAGCTAATTAAATAGTCATTGCGAGGGCCTCGACATTCCGTCGGGGGACGAAGCAATCTGGTTTAGGTAATTGGAGCTTGGTCATTTTCCTTTTGTTTGGTAATTGGTGCTTGGTGGTTGGGATTTGAAATATGCCGAAGGTTAATCTCATTGTTGACGGTAAAAAGATCACGGCCCGGCCCGGGACCAGGCTTCTGGCCGCGGCCCTCTCCCGCAGGATCTGGATCCCGAATCTCTGCTTCATTCCCGAGGCCGAGCTTCCCTTCGGGGGCTGCCGGCTTTGCTGGGTGGAGGTGGAAGGAGAAAAGGAGCCGGTCACGGCCTGCTCGCGCCCGGTCCGGGAGGGAATGGCGGTCCGGACCCGGGGCCCGAGCGCGGAAAGGTTGCGGAAGTCGGCTTTTGAGCTGCTCCTCTCCCGTCATCACCTGGATTGCCGGAATTGCCAGAAAAATAAAAACTGCGGCCTGCAGGAAATCGCCAGCCGGTGCGGCTACCCGCTTAAACCCGGGCGTTTTCCCCGGGAAACCCCCGGCCTGCCGGTGGACGATTCACATCCGAAAATGATTTACGATCCCAACCGGTGCGTGCTGTGCGGGAAATGCGTCTGGGTTTGCCAGACGAAGAGAGGGGGAGCCCTGGATTTTTCCCGGCGGGGATTGGCCTGCCGCGTCTCCACTTTTGCCGATCAGCCCCTGGGAGAATTAAAGTGCGGCGGCTGTCTGAAATGCGTTGACGTCTGCCCGGTCGGCGCCCTGGTCCGGAAAAAATGATTAAATCCTGTTCGCGGCCTCCGAAGAACGAACTGGCCGGATTTGCCCGCGGGAGGCAATAAGCATAGGTTTGGAACCGGGAGGCAATTGACCTAATTACATGATTAGGATAATATAAAAACAATTAAATCAGGGTAGCTTATACCCGGAAGGAGATGAATATGACCTGTGGAAAAAAAGCTTGTGTGAAGAAGAAAGCCGCGAAGAAAAGCTCCAAAAAAAAGAAAAAGTAGGGAAAATCCCTAGATTCTTGGTAGCTTGAACGCTCCGGAAGCCGGAAAATCGGTAATTCCGTCGGCGGGTAAGGCGCAGTAAACGTTGCCTTCGGTGAAACGGGCCGGGGTGTGCCGTTCCGCTTTTGAGGGCGATTTTATTTATATCGTTCCCCCAAAGTCTTGACGGGAGAAGAGAAGCTGGGTATCCTTTCCAAAATTTTAAGGTGATTAGAACAGGGAGTAGAAAATGTACACGGAACATCGAGGAAATTCGGAACATCGGGGATCAAACCGCGGGGAAGAAAAAAGCCAGTTTTTTTTCCGGAAAAAAGTCTGCCGCTACTGCAAGAATGCTGAGCTCCGGGCTGATTATAAAGACGCCCGGACCTTAAGGCAGTTCATGAGCGACCGGGGCAAGATTCTCCCCCGGAGAATAACCGGTCTGTGCGCCAAGCATCAGCGCTCGGTCGCCCAGGAAATCAAGCGGGCGCGGGTCATGGCGCTGCTTCCTTTCACCACGGTGACCACGGAAATCTAAGCGACGGTTCCGCCAGCCAATCATTCAAGGAGGAAGAGGTGGAAGTAATCCTGCAAGAAGATGTTCATGCTTTGGGGAAGAGCGGGGAAATCGTCAAAGTTACCCCCGGGTATGCCCGAAATTTCCTGATTCCCCGGGGATTGGCCCTCCTGGCTACCACCCGGAACGTCAAGGTTTTGGAACACCAGAAACGGGTAGTGACCCAGAAAATCAAGAAACAGGAGAAAAAGGCCCAGGCGACCAAGGAATCCCTGGAAGCGCTCTCTCTGACGATTCGAAAAAAGGCGGGGGAACAGGACAAGCTCTACGGGGCGGTTACCGCGATGGATATCGAGGAAGCCATCGGCAAGGAAGGCTATGCGATTGACCGCCGGCGGATTGACCTGAAAGAGCCCATTAAAGCCCTGGGGGTCTTTGTGATCCCGATAAAACTTCATCCCGAGGTGGTGGCCCAGGTCAAGATCTGGGTCGTCAGCGAATAGGCTATTTTTCTCTTCCCGCCCGCCGCCGCTCGCGACGGTGAGTAAATAATGATGACCACGGGCGGGCCCGTGGGATTCAATCTCAGTCGTCCTCTCGTTTGCTTTTGATAGCTGGTAGCTTCAGATCTCTCTTTTTTAGGAAACCAACGAGCCGATTTAAATAAACCGCAGGCAGGAGAAGCGTTTTCAGAGCGGAGCTTGAGATGCCGGAACGGGAGAGCAAACAGTTCCCGCTGGGGGCGGACCTTTATAAGGTTCCTCCGCAGGTATTGGAGGCGGAGCAGTCGGTCCTGGGATCAGTTCTAATCGAAAACGAATCCATCTTCCGGGTGATCGAAGTCCTCCGGG
>JAPLJL010000016.1 GCA_026388615.1 Pseudomonadota bacterium
GAGCGCCTTCGGTTTAGTGTTGCCGGTGGCGGCCGCGGTGATCATGGTCCGGATGCTCCAGAATACCGAAAACGCCCTGATTTTAGCTTTTATGCTTACGCACCTGGCGGTCGTGAATTTTGAAGACAACCTGTTCTTCACCGTTTATGTCCTGATTGGGGGGCTCCTGGGTGCGGATGAGGTCCGTCACTGCGAGCAGCGGATCAAGGTGGTCCAGGCCGGGCTCTGGGTCGGGCTGGCCAACGTCGGGATGATCGTGATCTCCCACCTGCTCCGGGGGGATATCCTGGGGGTGGGAATTTTCTCCGAGGCTCTTTTCGGGTTCGCGGGCGGGCTCGCGGGGGCGATCCTGGTGACCGGGATCCTGCCTCTGATCGAGTATGTCTTCGGCTATACCACCGACATCAAGCTCCTCGAGCTCTCCAATCTGGAACACCCCTTGCTTAAGGAACTGGTGGTCCAGGCCCCCGGGACCTATCACCACAGCGTGGTGATCGGCTCCATGGTTGAGGAGGCGGCCAAGGCGATCGGGGCCAATCCCCTCCTCGCGCGGGTGGCGGCCTATTACCATGACGCCGGGAAGATCTCCAAGTCAGCCTATTTTATCGAGAACCAGAAGGGTGGGGACAACCCCCATAACCGCCTGACCCCGCGCCTCTCCGCCCTGATCCTGATTTCCCACGTCAAGGAAGGGATCAGCCTGGGCCGGACCCACCGGATTCCCTACCCGATCCTGGAGATCATGGCCCAGCACCACGGCACCAGCCTGATCAAATATTTCTACGACAAGGCCCTGGCCCTGGCCAATCCCGAGCATTCGGAGGTGGACGAAAAGGATTACCGCTATCCCGGCCCCCGGCCCCAGAGCCGGGAAGGGGGGCTGGTGCTGCTCGCGGACGCGGTGGAGGCGGCCTCCCGGACGGTGCCCGATCCCACCCCGGCCCGGCTCCAGGGGCTGGTGCAGAAGATCATCAACGGGATTTTCTCCGATGGCCAGTTGGATAACTGCATGCTGACCCTGCGCGATCTGAACGAGATCGCCAAGAGCTTCAATCGGGTGTTGGTCGGCATTTACCATCAGCGCATTGAATATCCAGAACCGGCGGTGAAGGGAACGGCTTCCCCCAAGGAAAAAGATGAGAATCCTGATCGGGGTCACGGGGAAAAGAACGGCAATAAAGCGAAGGAAGACAAGAAATCTGGTCCGGACGATCTTCACCGCCTCGGGCTTTCCTAAGGGATCCGGGCCCTCTGTCGGTGAACTTTCCCTGGTTTTTTCCGACGATTCCTTCATTTCGGAACTGAATCTGCGCTACCTGGGGCGGAAAGGCCCCACCAATGTCCTGGCTTTTCCGCTTTCCGAAGAGGAATCGGAATTTCTCGCCGAGATCATTATCTCGGTTGAGACCGCGGCGCGGGAAGCGCGGGGGGCGGGGATCAGCCGGGAAGAAAGGCTGGCGCAACTCCTGGTCCACGGGATTCTTCACCTGCTTGGCTATGACCACCGGGACCGGCGGGAAACCGGGAAAATGAGCCGGAAAGAGCAGGAAATTCTTAAAGTGATAAAGAAATCCGAAAAATGACTAATGACTAATTTCTAATTCCTAATCAAATTCCAATAACTAAACACCAAGGAACAAACAAAGGGAAATCACCAATGTTTAATTTCTAATGTCTAATGTCTAATGTCTAATGTCTAATTTCTAATGACTAATCAAACTCCAATTACTAATG
>JAPLJL010000013.1 GCA_026388615.1 Pseudomonadota bacterium
GCTCCCTGGCCGACCCGAGAGGTCGTCTCGGGCAGGCCGCCGGCTCCCTTTCCGGGCGGCCGCCTAGGGCCACCCCTACATTACGAAAAGAATGATAATTCCACCCGACCCCCCCGACGCTAATGCTGGCCAGGATTGGTCCAATCCTGCGATCGCCCTGATTTTTTTCCTTTATATCCTCCCTATCGTTATTACCTTCCACGGACTTATTCACCTGCCCGGACTGGCCCTGGCCTACCTCGTCATGAATCTCTGGATCTACCAGAAAATGCTCTACAAAACCTGTACCCGCTGCGTGAACTATGGGAAAAAGTGCCCGCTGCTGGGCGGGAAAGCGGTCCTGTTCCTCTGGTCCCGGCAGGAAGGAAAATGCGAGGGAAAAGACCTGAAACTCATCGGAACCTTCTGGATCGTAATGGCGGCATTTCCGGTGGTTTCCCTGGCCCTTACTCATCGTTATTATCATCTCGCCGGGACGGTGGCCGCCATCTTCCTGCTGCACCTGGCCCGGACCCGGGTCGGCTGCCGGAAATGCCGGAGGCGGGAAGAATGCCCTTTTGCCCGGATCAGCTCCGGATTTGTAACCGGCCCAGCCTCTCACCATCAACCCTGAGCGGATCTCAACCCCAAGACGAGTGAAGCTTGAAGGGCCTGCCTTGCCTGTCCCGAGTCTTATCGAGGGAAGCGAAGCCGAAGGGTTGCTTTAAATCCTTTATCTAATAATATATTTACATCGGTGAATTAATCTCATGGCCAAAATCGACGGACTTTTAAAGAAAATATGCGAGATCGGGGCCTCCGACGTTCACTTGGTCTCCGGTTCCGCTCCCCTGATCCGCTTGCTGGGTGACCTGCAGCCGGTCAAGCTCCCACCCCTGGACTGGAAAGTCGTCCAGGGCCTGATCTTCGAAATCCTCACCCCCCAGCAGCAGAAAATGTTCATCGCCACCAATGACCTGGATTTCAGCTATGAACTCCCCGGGTTCGGCCGCTTCCGCGGCAACCTTTACCGACAGCGGAAAGGAATCGACGCAGTTTTCCGCCGGATTCCCTCGGAACTTCCCAAGCTCGACCGGCTCGGCTTCCCCGATACAGTCTTAAGGCTCACCGACCTTCATCAGGGCCTGGTCCTGATCACCGGGCCCACCCGTTCGGGCAAGACCACCACCATCGCCGCCATGGTCGACTATATCAACGAGCACGACGCCCGGAATGTCATCACCGTGGAAGACCCGATCGAGTTCGTCCATCCTCACAAAAAATCCCTGATCAACCAGAGGGAAGTGGGCCGGAGCACCCTGACCTTCGCCGGCTCCCTCCGCGCCGCCCTCCGGGAAGATCCGGACGTGATCGTGGTCGGGGAAATGCGGGACCTGGAAACCATGCAGCTGGCGGTAACCGCTGCGGAAACCGGGCATCTGGTCCTCTCCACCATGCAGACCGGAAGCGCCCATAAAACCGTAGACCGCATCATCGATTCCTTTACCCCCGAGCAGCAAAACCAGATCCGGATCATGCTGGCCGAGTCCTTGAAAGGGGTCATCTCCCAGCGCCTCCTCAAAACCTCTGACGGACGGAGCCAGGTGCTGGCCTCGGAAATCCTGATCGGGTCCAATCCGCTGGCCAACATGATCCGGGATGGGGCCACCTTCCAGATCCCCAACCTGATCCAGACCGGGAAAGAATGGGGCAACCGGACCCTGGACGATTCCATCGAGGAACTCCTGCAGAAGAAGCGGATTACCGCCCGGATGGCCCATTACTGGGCCAACGGCAAGGAACGTTTCGAAAAATACCTCTCCGCCGCAGACCAGTCTAAGGAAAAAGAAAACCGGGTGGGATATGCTTAAGAAATTGCGGATTGACGAATGACGATTGACGATTAGCATTAAGTTCAAATTTTAAAGCCCAAATGACAAATCAAGCTCAAAGCCCAAAGCCCCAAGGAGGAACCAGAAAATCGATTCGAAAATTTTTATATTTTGGATTTTGACATTAATTTGAACTTTGGATTTTGAACTTTGAACTTTAAAAGATATGACTGAAATCCCACATTTAGATCAGCTCCTCCACGAAATGAATTCCCTGGACGCTTCCGACCTCCATGTCGTGGTCAGCCTGCCCCCGGTTTTCCGGGTTCACGGCGATCTCCATCTCACCCATCATCCCGTGCTCAACGCCCAGAACACCAAGGAGCTGATTTATGAAATCCTGAGCCAGGTTCACATCAAGGAGATCGAGGAAAAATTCGACGCGGATCTCGCCTACCAGCTCGGGGATACCGCCCGCTTCCGGGTCAATGTCTATACCACCCAGCGCGGGCTCCAGGCGGTGCTCCGGCGCATCCCGATCAAGGTTAAAGGCCTCGACGAACTGTTCGCACCCCCGATCATCAAGTCCATCTGCGATTTCCGGCAGGGCCTGGTCCTGGTCACGGGGCCGACCGGCAGCGGCAAGTCCACCACCCTGGCGGCCGCGATCGACTATATCAACCAACGCCGCGACGTTCATATCATCACCATCGAAGATCCCCTCGAGTTCGTGCATGACGATATCAAGGCCCACATCACCCACCGGGAGGTCGGGCTCCATACCGAATCCTTCCGGGCCGCCCTCCGGGCCGCCGGCCGGCAGGATGCCGACGTGCTCCTGATCGGGGAAATGCGGGACCTGGAATCGATGTCCCTGGCGATCTCGAGCGCCGAACTCGGCCTCCTGGTTTTTGCCACCCTCCACACCAACAGCGCCCCCAAGAGCGTGGACCGGATCATTGACGCCTTTCCCGCCGACCAGCAGCCCCACGTGCGCGCCATGCTCTCTGAATCCCTGAAGGCGGTGGTCGCCCAGCAGCTCCTCCGGCGCAAAGGCGGCCGGGGCCGGGTGGCGGCCTTCGAAGTCCTGGTCTCGACCCCGGCCCTGGGAAACGTCATCCGGGAAGGCAAATCCGAGCAGATCTACTCCCTGATGCAGACCGGCAAGCAGCTGGGAATGCAGACCATGGACGACTCCCTGGGCAGCCTGATTAAAAAGGGAATGGTCGATCCCAAGGAGGCTTTTTTCGTCGCCCATGACAAGGACACCTTTAAAAAACTGTATCTGGACAACAAAGCCCCGGTCTAAATTTTATAACGTCGTTTGATTCAGATAGCGAAATCCTGCCTTTTAGTCCCGCTGATCATACTGATCTTTTTCCCCACTCCTTCCCGGTCCGAGGTCGCATCCTCTTTATTACCCCTTCCTCGCTCTTTTCTTTCCAACCTCCCTTCAACTTTTCATCCTGGCCGGGATCATAGTAACGCCTTAGACGTTACCTCCCTTTATCGAAAGGGAGGAGAGGAGGGATTTTTACTCTTTTACTTGGAACCCAAAATTCGAAATCAGCGGTTGTCCTCCTTTATCGCAATCGTTAATTCCCAGGAGGCTGCTGACTTGGTCAAAAGCTCCCTTTCCGAAGACCGCTGGATCGCCCTCGACAAACTGGCCCACCTGCTGGTGAGCTTCAGCCTCGTCGGTATCGGTTATGCCGTTTCCTCTGAACGGGGACTCGGCTTCAGCCGTAATCAGGCCAGAATTTTATCCGCGGGCGGAACCGCCCTGATCGGGATCGCCAAGGAAATCGCGGATTACAGAAAAGGCAGCGACTTCTGCGGGAAGGACCTGACCGCGGACGGGCTAGGCCTCGCCTTGGGGGTGGTGTTTTTTACCTTTTATTAAGTAAAGGCAGCCATCTGGCCGCCTCACCGGCTCTCGGTTCAAGAAAGTCATTGCGAGCACATTCGCTTCACTCAGTGTAAACTCCGCGAAGCAATCCCGTTTGTAATAATCACATGCAAGTTCAATAACTTCAGGGAGATTGCTTCGTCGCAAAGTTTCCAGTTAACGAAGTGAATGTGCTCCTCGCAATGACAACCAAGACAAGAAATCAAAAAGGCGGGGATGAACCCCGCCGCTCTATCTTCAGCGCAGCCTAAAGGCTGCGGTTTATCCCGAGCGCAGTCGAGGGGCTACCTTTCCTGGACTTAGGGCTGTTTTTTTGCGAGCCCTTTTTTCCCGATATCCCGGCGGTAATGCCTGCCTTCAAAATTTATCTTGGCACAGGCCTGGTAAGCCCGATCAATCGCCGCCCGCAGGTCCCTCCCCCGGGCGGTTACCCCCAGGACCCGGCCGCCCGCGGTGACGATTTTTTTTCCCTCCCGGCGGGTTCCCGCGTGGAAAACTGAAACATCCTCCATCTGCCCCGCTTCCTCCAACCCGGTTATCTCCTTGCCCTTGGCATAGCTTCCCGGGTATCCCCCCGAGCATAAGACCACGCAAACCGCCGGGCGGGGATCCCATTTTACTTTCGCGTTTTTCAAATCCCCTTCCACCGCTTGCAGAAGCAGGAAAGCCAGGTCGCTCTGCAAACGAAAAATAATCGGCTGGGTCTCGGGATCACCGAACCGGCAGTTAAATTCCAGGACCCAGAATTCACCCTCCGAAATCATCAGCCCGGCGTACAGGGCTCCCTGGTATTTCTGCCCCTCCCCGGTCAACATCCCGCTGATCACCGGCTCCATCACCTCGGTTAAGGCGCGTTTATTAAGTTCCTCGTTCATCACCGGGGCGGGCGAGTAGGCCCCCATTCCACCGGTATTGGGGCCCTGGTCTCCGTCGAAAACCGCCTTGTGATCCTGGGAGGAAGCCATCGGGACGACGGTTTCTCCATCCGTGATCCCGATGTAACTGGCCTCTTCCCCGGTCAGGATCTCCTCCAGGATTAAGCGGTCACCGGCACTCCCGAAAACCTTTTTCTCCATCACCTCTTCCACCGCCTGGAGCCCTTCCTCGACGCTCCGGGAAACCACAACCCCCTTACCGGCAGCCAGTCCGTCCGCCTTGACCACCAGGGGCTGGCCCCGCTTCTTCAGGAACTCCCGGGCTGGCCCGGACTCGGAAAAAACCCGGAAGGATGCGGTCGGGATCCGGTTCCGGGTCATAAATTCCTTGGCAAAAACCTTGCTGCCTTCCAGCGCGGCGGCCTGGCGGGTCGGGCCGAATATTTTCAACCCGTTCCTTTGGAAAAGATCCGCGATCCCCAGGACCAGGGGAGCCTCGGGCCCGACTACGGTCAGGTCAATCTTTTCCTTCTGGGCGAAAACCAGAAGGCCCTCGATATTCTCCGGGTTGATTTCCACATTCCGGGCGCAGGACTCGGTCCCGGCGTTTCCGGGGGCGCAGAAAACCTGGTCCACCCGGGGGCTCTGGGATAATTTCCAGGCCAGGGTGTGTTCTCTCCCCCCCCCGCCGATGACCAATATTTTCATAATTTACTGTTACTATTCAGCCACTAAGGCACCAAGGCACTAAGATTTAAAGATTATTCTTCTTTTTCAGGTAAGGGGGTAAAAGCCATATCTCCTTTGTGTCTTGGTGTCTTTGTGGCTACCTGAACAGTTACGATTTACTTAACCTTCGGAATAAAAGGCAGGAGGGTCTTCAGGTCCTCGTCCAGGAAGGTAATCCCGCCGCCGGCGTAAAACCGCCTCTGGCTGGAATGCTTGCTGATGAAATCGTAATAGCCTCCGGACAGATATAAATACTTGGAAAGCTGGAAGCTGACCATACCCTGAAGAACCGGGTGATCGCTGGTTCGAGCGAAATTGAAAGCATTCACCCCGACTTTCACCCGATCCTTCCAGACATCATAGTCCAAGCCTATCCCTCCTTCCGACTCAATCAAACCGCCCCGCAGGGTCAGGCCATAGTATCTCCGGGCCATTTCCAGGCTGAATTTCAAACCGCTATTACCCTGTTCTTCCCAAATCTCACCGGTCGAGAGATTAACCATGTGCTTGCCACTGCTGGAATAGCGGCTATAGGTAGGATCTTCGACCACCTCGGCCAGGTAATACTTGTCCGCCTTGGTTTGGATCCGGACCGAGAAACGGCTCTTCATCCCGCCCCGGTTTCCCCCCGCAATCATATAATCCCCCTGGTAACCGAGGTAAAACTTGATCCGCTCCACCGCCTCGGCCAGTTCTTGGAACTGGGTGGCCACTTGGTCCACTTTGTCGATCAAGCTCTCATCCTTCATCAGGCGGCCGACCGTCCCCTTTCCTTCCTCA
The DNA here is from genome assembly GCA_026388615.1 of Pseudomonadota bacterium. Classification (GTDB taxonomy): domain Bacteria; phylum Desulfobacterota; class JAPLJL01; order JAPLJL01; family JAPLJL01; genus JAPLJL01. The sequence goes on from JAPLJL010000013.1 coordinate 6,105, forward strand.
AGATTCTTGGTCACCTTGGCGATTGATCCCAGGGACTGATCCAGCTTTTTGGAGGCCTCCTGGACGCGTTTGATCACATCCTGGATTCCTTCCCGGTTATCGGACACGATCGCGTCGAGATTTTTCGTGATTCGGTCGGCCCGTTCGATCAGCCCCGGCCCCTCCTCCCGAAGCTTGGCTACAGTTTCCTTAATGCCCTCGATAATTTCATCAATGGATTTCTTGTTGTTACTGGACATCTCCGCCAGGTTTTGCGAAGCGTCCCGGATGGAGCGGATAATCGTTTTTAAATCCTGGGCGCTGCCCTCATTACCCAGGGCCTCGCGGAGGCTCCCGGCCACCCGGCGGATATCAGTCACCGTGGCGGAAAGATCATCCATCATATCTTCGAAATTCGGCGGGACTTCTCCTTGGCCTAGGTCCTCCCCCGGCTTGATGATCTCGCCCTCCAGCTTGGGGGGAACGATCTCGAGGAACTTATCCCCGAGCAGGCCCTTGCTCCGCACCCGCACCCGAAGCCCCTTTTCCAGTTCCACCCCGGGGAAGATCCGGATCGAGACCCGGGCTTTTCCACTTTCGGTCAGCTCCACGTTCTCGACCTTGCCGATCTCCACGCCGGCAATCCGGACGGCGGTCTCCCGGCTCAAGCCCTGGGCGCTGTCGAAGGTAATGGAAAGAGAATATCCCCGGCTGGTTTTGAGCGACCAGCCTTCCAGCTTGAAGGAGGTGTAAACGGCGACGGCGATGATGATAATCGCGAAAATCCCGACCCGCGCCTCCAATCCGAACTTCTTATCGCTCATACTTTGATCTTACCGTAATGATGTAAAAGTTCAAAATCCAAGTGCCAAAATAATGCCAAAGTTCCAAGTTCAAAGTTCAAATAAAATCCCTAAAAACCAAAAAACAAAATCGGATTTGTGATTCTTTTTGTTTTTTGAACTTTATTTGAACTTTGGATTTAAGCATTTGAACTTTTGGTCAGGTTACTGGCTACTCCTTTATTTTTATCGGCCCCTTGCTGGTGCTGGCCAGGAACTGCCTGACCCGGGGATCGGTCGAGGCCCGGAAACCCTCCGGCGTGGTGAATTCGATAATCTTCCCGTCCTCCATCATCGCCACCCGGTCCGCCAGCTTGAAGCAGGTTTTCAAGCTGTGGGTAATGGCGACCCCGGTATGCCCCAATCTCTGCTGGGTTTCCCGGATCAGGTCCTCGATCACATCGGAGACAATCGGGTCCAGCCCGGTCGTGGGCTCGTCATAAAGCACGATTTCCGGGTCCATGACCAGGGCCCGGGCCAGGGCCAGGCGTTTCCGCATTCCTCCGGAAAGCTGGGAGGGATACTTGGTTTCGATTTTAGGCAATCCCACCAAGCGGAGTTTTTCCTGCACGATCCGGTGAATTTCTTCCGGAGAAAACTTGCTGTGCTCGATCAGGGGGAAAGCGGCGTTCTCTTCCACGGTCATGGAATCAAAAAGGGCGGCATTCTGAAAAAGCATGCCGAACCTTTTTAAGATCTGGTTCATCCTGACCTCTTTGACTTTAGTCAGATCCTCCCCTTCCAGGAGGATCTCACCCTCATCCGGTTTCAAGAGGCCGATAATATGCTTCAAGAAAACGCTCTTACCGCAACCGGAGACCCCCAGAATCACCGTCATTTTCCCCCGCTCGATCTGGAGGTTCACCCCTTTCAGGACCTCCTGGGAGCCGAAGGATTTATGCAGATTCCGGATTTCGATCAATACATCCATGAGGTCAGGAAATAATCACTGATTAATACGGTCACCGAGGCCAAAACCACCGCTTCGGTGGTGGCCTTGCCCACCCCGGCCGATCCGCCTTTCGCCTGGTAGCCTTTGTAACAACCGACCAGGGTCAGGATCAAACCAAAGACCGCGGCCTTGATTAATCCGATATAGAAATCATCGGCATCCACGGAATAAAGCGTCTCGTTGATAAAAACGTTCGGGCTCTGGCCCAACATATAAACCGCGATCAAATAGCCGCCCAGCGCACCCATCAGGCTGAAAAGCGCCGCCAGCAAAGGCAGCGTCAGCACTCCGGAAAAGATCCGGGGAACCACCAGGTACTGAACCGGGCTCACCGCCATGGTATGGAGAGCGTCAATCTGTTCGGTCACCCGCATGGTTCCGATCTCGGTGCACATGGCCGAGCCCGCCCTCCCGGTGACTAAAAGGGCGGTCAGAACCGGCCCGAGCTCCCGGGTCAGGGATAAAACCGTAGACGGCCCGACCATGTATTCCAGGTCAAAAAGCCTGAGGGCGTAGGAGGTCTGCAGGGCGAATACCATCCCGGTAAATAACCCGGTCAAGCCTACGATAAAGCTGGATTTCGTGCCGATGAACTCCATCTGCTGGAGGAAAATCGTGCCGCGGAAAGGAGGACGGAAAAACCAGTAGAGGGACTGAAAAAAGAGGAGAAAAATCCCTCCCGCCTCTTCCAAGGCCCGCAGGACCATGCGGCCGATATAGCTGAATAATCTGAACATTTCAACTTAGAATTTTATTCCGAATCGCCGGAAAATAACAGGTGTAGGAAAAATCCGGGACGGGACCGTTTCGTTTCCCGGTCCTCAAACCGTGATTACCCCTTCGACTTCGCTCCCCTCGGCAAAGCTCGGGACCTTCGGCCCTTCGACGGAGTTTACACTGAGCGAAGCGAACGTGCTCAGGGTTGATACTGAGCGGCGCCTTTTTCACCGCCCTGAAGAGCGGGTTTGGGGCGCCGTCGAAGTATCAAGAATTTACACCCCCGGGGTAAAAGGTTAAATTTATTGATAATGACCCGGGTTAAAATTCTGAAAATTTCCGCCCTGGTTCTAGGAACGGTCTTAATCATCGTTTCGAACCTTTGGCCTTACTGGCAACGGGAATCCCCGGAACCGACCCAGGAAGATCTCGTTTCCGTCCTCCCGGGGGCGACGCGGTTTCAATTCCATTCTGATCCCGTTTCTTACTACCAGGGCTTCTTCCCGGATGGCCGGTCGGCGGGGCTGGCCTTCGTCACCAGCCAGGTCCCCCCAAAAATCCCTGGATTCACTTCGGAAATAAGCATCCTGGTCGGGATGACTCCGACCGGCGCCATTTCCCGGTTAGAAATCCTTCACCAGCAGGAAACCCCCACTTACTTTCGGATGGTCCTGGACTCCGGCCTCCTGCCCTCTTTCCTGGGGATTGACCTGAAATCCGGTTTCCCGGAGGTAGACGCGGTGAGCGGAGCTACGATAAGTTCCCAAGCGATAATTCAAGACCTGTAAACCTCCGCCCGGGCGGTGGCCGAGAAGGTTTACGGTTTTAATTTTGATGTTTAGTGCGTTTTTTAGTTTATGATTTT
>JAPLJL010000051.1 GCA_026388615.1 Pseudomonadota bacterium
GTCATGGGTAATTAGCAAAGGGCATAGCCTCCGGCCCCGCTTCCAGCCCCGCTTCCAGCCCGTAGGGCTTACAGGCCGGCTTCCTGCCCGTAGGGGCCTACAGCCCGGAGGGAAACTCGAAACTATCTTTTGCCCTTAGCTCTATGCCCCCTGCTGCCGGCACCCTGCTTTCGTAATTCCGGCCCGGGATAGGTTATAATATGTTTCCTGATTAGTTTTTCAAACCGCAGGTTTTTAATGGAAGCGCGCAAAATAAACCCGGATCAAGCCAACCCCAAGGAAGAAAGTAAGGAGGCCACCTCCCGGGGAAACCTCCGGATGGCCCTGAAAAGAAAAATCCTGGAGCTGGAAAACGCCCCGGATCTTTCCTTTAAATCCCCCGAGATCATTATTTTGGCCCCCAACGCGGCCGATGAGGACCTCTATGATTCCATCCGGATCGAATACTCCGCGGACGGCGGTTTCGCGATTAAAGGAAAGACCAAGGCCAATACGGTCAAGGGAAAAATCCTGAAATTCCGGTCCTATGCCTTGCAATTCTATGCCGAGCAGAAAATGCCGAAGCTGACGGAAAAGGGCCTGTTTGACGCGTATTGGGAAAATCTGCTGGGGGTCTTGTTTTACTGGATGGGAGATAAAGACAAGGAATTGCGGGAGAAGCTCCTGGAATTTGAGGGCATCCTGGAAGAAGCTAAATTCAACAAGCCGGAGTTGATCATTGTTGTCCCTTATGAATTTGACCTCGAGGAAAAATCATATTACATGGCCCACGTTTCATATTTGAAGGGATGGGCCGACCTGGGCTACAAGGAAACCAAGGTCAAGCAGTGGTGCCGGGTAATTAAATCCCAGGAAATCATGGACAGCGACGAAGTGGAAAACCTGGCGGCCAAATATTTTGATTCCCCGCAAAAGTATCCCCCTGTCATTCTGGGCGATCCGGTTACCTCACAGGAAAAAATGGAAGAGGAAGCGGTCAAATCCTACGAGATCAAGGTTTTAAAATTCCGCCGCCACGCGGTCGAATACTGGACCAAGCATCAAGTGTGAAGGGCGCAGAGGGCAAAGAGCAAAGGGCAGAAGATAAAAGTTCAAATGCAAAAATCCAAAGTTCAAAATAAGCCCAAAAAACAAAAACTCAAAAAATATGCCTTGTTTTTTCATTTTGACATTTAGGCTTTGACCTTTATTTGGCATTTGAGCTTGGACATTTGAACTTTTGATCTCTGCTTACTGCCTACTTTTACTGCGGTCGGCGGTCTTCCTCGAAACTACCTTCCTCTTTCCAGAATATTCGGATGATCCCGGTTGTAACCTTCCCAGAAAGCGCAGCGCCCGCTTAAATCGGGAACCTCGGTCCTGACGGCGGTATCTAAAACCTGTACCCGGGGTTCATCCGGACGGTAGGCGGGCCAGGGGGGCAGGCCTTCCCCGTTCGGATCCCCCCGGTAGGCGAAATTCACCCAGTATCCCTGGACCATCCGCGAGAGTTCCAGGGCGTCCGAAATGTTCCTCTGGTATTTATACATCCAGCTGATCGGCTTCCGGTCGAAATTCCGCAGGACGAAGGGGATTTCGGAGAGGTGCCCCGCGCCTTCGAGCCGGCCGAAGGTCATTCCGTCATAATCGAAGCGGTAATAATAGGCCGGGACCTGGTGCCCGGCCGCGGCCCGCATCCCTTCATAAGTGGGGCAGATCAACTCCCGGTCGCTCAAAAGGGCCGCCAGGGCCCGGGCCGCGCGGGTATATTTCTCGAGCGGGTAAACTTTAAAAATCTTATCCGCGGCTTCCGGGAAGGCTTTTCGAACCTCCCCTTCATACGCGGCGCGCGGCGAAAAAATCATCCGCGGTCTGAGCACGGCCGCGGGCGGGACCTCGTCCCTGTTGCTCCCGGCGAGGAGCGGAACATTGTTGAAATCGCCGGACTGGAGCCGGGCCAGGATACCCCGATCCACCACATAACCGTCTTCGTGGGGAAGGAACCGGGAGCCCTCACCTTCCATCGCCCTCCGCAGGCCGGGATTAAGTTTATTCACGATCTCCATGGCCCCGATTTTCCGCAGACAGGCAAGATTATTCTCCGCGCACCCGAGCCGGGCCGCGGCCCATCGGCCGGTTTCGGAACCCTGCTCCCGGGACCGGAGCGACTGGCAGCCCCCGCTCTCGATGATCGCCCGCTGAAACAATCCCCGGGCCGGGGTGGAAGCCAGCAGGGCGCAGACGCTCCAGCCCCCGGCCGATTCCCCGAAGATGGTCACCCTCTCCGGGTCCCCGCCGAAATTGGAAACGTTCTCCCGGACCCATTTGAGGGCCGCGATCTGGTCGAGCGTGCCGTAGTTCCCCGAGCTGCCGTTCGGGTCCTCCCGGGCCAGCCCGTCATGATAAAGAAACCCCAGGGCTCCCAGCCGGTAATTGACGGTCACGACCACCACCTTGCCCCCCGCCGCGAGCCGGTCTCCGTAATACAGCGGCGTGGCGCCCCCGCCGAAGACATACATCCCCCCGTGAAACCAGACCATCACCGGAAATTTTCCCTCCGCCCGCGGGCGCCAGACATTCAGCGTCAGGCAGTCCTCCGACATCCCGACCGGCATCGAATGGACCCATTTCATGAAACGGCCCTGCGGACAGGCCGGCCCGAATTCCCGGGCTTCCCTGATCCCGTTCCAGGCCGGGGCCGGCTGCGGGTCCCGCCAGCGGAGCTCTCCCACCGGGGGGACGGCAAAGGGAATCCCCTTCCAGGCGCAGGCAACCCCTTCCCCGTCAGCCGCGCCCCGGACCTGGCCGGACGCGGTGGCCACCGGGTTATCGCAGGGGAAGGACTTCTCTTCCGGGGTGGCCTCCCGGAAAATCACGTGCTTGGGGGGGAATAATAAGATGAAAAGAATCATGAAGGCGATGCACAAAAGCATGACCAGGAGAAATCTCCGAAAAATCGCCCGCATCCTGTCTGGTTTGATCATCTTGTTCCTCCTCACGACCGCCGATTGTAAATTAACGATTTCAGATTGATGAATGACGATTGGGAAAACATATTAATAATTCCTTTGCTAAATTTTCTTATTTATTTGGTTTTCAATCTACAATCGTAAATCGTTTTATCCCGTTTATCCCGAATGGAATGAGGGAAGTTATCCCGAGGGACAATCGTAAATTTTTATTAACTCGAAACCGTTTTACCATAAAATTATGGTTTCCTCTATATTACAATTAGGGTAAGATATTAGAGAAGAAAATAATCGAAATGGAGGATCAATAGATGGTTAAAAAAATCTATAAAGTAATTTTCGAACCTCAGGAAGAAGGTGGATATACCGTAACCGTTCCTTCCCTGCCCGGTTGTATTTCCGAGGGAGATTCCTACGATAAGGCTTTAGCCAACATCAAGGAAGCCATCGCCCTCTACCTGGAAAGCCTCCAAGCGGACGGCCTTCCCGTCCCCGAAGAGAATCATCTTATCGTCGAAATCGAAGCTCCTTATGAGCAAATTGCCGGCGCTTAACAGCCAGGACATTATCAGGGCGCTGCGAAAAGCAGGATTCGAAGAACACCGGCAAAAGGGCAGCCATAAAATTTTCAAGAAGGGAAATCTGCGGGTGACGGTGCCGATCCATTCCCGCGGCCTTAAGAAGGGAACGGTCCGTGGCATCATCGAACAGGCCGGATTCACCATCGAAGAATTTATTGAATTTTTATAGGGAGAGGGTTGGGGTGAGGAGACAATTATTTCCCCCTTTATCGAAAGCCTGCCCGAGCCGACGGCTCGTGTCGGCCAGGGGGGGATGGAGGTCTCCGACCCCGCTTCCAGCCCGTAGGCTTACAGGCCGGCTTCCTGCCCGTAGGGGCCTACAGCCCGGAGGGAGGGTAGGGTCTACGACCCGGAGGGGGGATTTTCAATCAGTACCGTCATTCCCGCCCTTCGGCGAAGTTTACACTGAGAGAAACGAAC
>JAPLJL010000349.1 GCA_026388615.1 Pseudomonadota bacterium
TCGAGCCAGGGATTCTCCCGGGGCGGCTGGTAAAAATGTCCGTGGATGCAAAGGTAATGGTTCATGGATTTAAAAAGTTCCTTGAGAATTTCTAATTCCTAATGACGAATTTCTAATCAATGTCCAAACCTAAAATTTCTAATGCCCAATTACTAATTAATGACTACTGTCCAATTTCTAATCTTTGAGTTCTCAAATCGGTCATAAATATTTGGTCATAGGTCATTATTTTTTGTTCATTAGGATTTGGTCATTGGGGTTTGGGATTTGATTAGATATTAGGCATTAGAAATTAGTCATTACCGTGGGCTCGAACATTTATTTATGCTGGAGCCCTCTTTAGAAATTACCCTTTTCGTTCTAGAATTAGCCGGATTCGAAAGGAAGAAAACGTGCCTTTAACCATTGCGGAAAAGATCCTGGCCGCGCACGCGGGCCAGAAGGAGCTCCGGTCGGGGGAGATTATCATCGCCGAACCGGATGTCCTGCTCGCCAACGACGTGACCGCCCCCCTGGCGATCAAGATCTTTTCGGATTTAGGCGGAAAGAAAATCCTCCATCCAGAACGGGTCGTCCTGGTCATGGATCATTTTACCCCCAACCGCGACCTGGCCGCGGCCGAGGCCTGCGCCGAGGTTCGCCGCTTCGCCCTGAAGCATAACCTCCCTCACTTCTTTGAGGCCGGCGAGGCCGGGATCGAGCACGCCCTCCTCCCCGAGCAGGGCCTGGTCCTCCCCGGCCAGCTGGTGATCGGGGCCGACAGCCATACCTGCACCTACGGGGCCCTGGGCGCCTTCGCCACCGGCATGGGCTCGACCGATTTCGCCGTGGCCCTGCTGACCGGGCGGGTCTGGCTCAAGGTCCCGGAATCCATCCACGTTATTTTCTCCGGATCGCTCCAGCCCTGGGTGGGCGGGAAGGATCTCATCCTGCATCTCATCTCCCGCCTGGGGGTGGAAGGGGCCAACTACCGGGTGCTGGAGTTCTCCCTCGCGGATGGGCTCTCGCTCGGGATGTCCGACCGCTTCACCATCTCCAACATGGCCATCGAGGCCGGGGCCAAGGCCGGGATCTTCGCGCCCGACCGGGCCACCGGGGAATACCTGCAGGGAAAAACCGAGAAAACCTATACGCTTTATTCGAGCGACCGGAACGCCCCCTACCGGGAAACCCTGAAGATCGACGTGACCGCGCTCGCGCCCCAGGTCGCCCTGCCCTCCTCCCCGGCCAATGCCGTGCCGGTGGAAGCGGCCCCCGAGGTGAAGCTCGACCAGGTGGTCATCGGCTCCTGCACCAACGGCCGGATCGAGGACCTGCGGATCGCCGCCCAGATCCTCGCGGGCCGCCGGGCCGCCCCCGGACTCCGCCTGGTCATCCTGCCCGCCACGCCCGCGATCTACCAGCAGGCCCTCCGGGAAGGACTGCTGGACACCTTTCTCTCCGCCCGGGCGGTCATCGCCCCGCCCTCCTGCGGCCCCTGCCTGGGCGGCCACCTGGGGGTGATCGCCGCCGGGGAGCAGGCCCTGGCCACCACCAACCGCAATTTCCCCGGCCGGATGGGCCACCCGGATTCCCGGGTTTATCTCTCCGGGCCGGCGGTAGCGGCGGCCTCCGCGATCACCGGCCGGATCACCTATCCCCGGGAAATCGTTTCCACCACTCCAGCCCCGGAGGCAATATGAAAAATTACTATTTAGCCACTAAGACACCAAGACACCAAATGAGAGATATATTCTTTTAAATGCTTATTAAATTAATAAGAGAACCAAGGCGCTTGGCAGTCAAACAGACTTCATATACTTTTTCAAGCAAACCTGGTCCTAATGTTTTATGGACAGCATTCGCCGCATCGACTATCTTTCTTGCCATGCGTTCTTCCTTTTCAGATAAGGGGGTAAAAGCCATATCTATCCTTGGTGTCTTGGTGTCTTGGTGGCTACCTGAACAGTTACAATGAAAATGAAAAAACTTTCCGGGCCGTCCGTCCGGGTCGGCGATAACATCGACACCGACACCATCATCCCGGCCCGCTACCTTTCCTCCTACGACCCCAAGCTCCTGGCCGCCCACTGCCTTGAACTTCTCGACGCCAAGACCCGGGACCGGATTCACTCCGGGATCATCCTGGTCGCGGGCGCTAACTTCGGCTGCGGCTCCTCCCGGGAGCACGCCCCCCTGGCCCTCAAGGCCCGGGGCGTCCAAGCGGTGGTGGCCAAAAGCTTCGCCCGGATCTTCTTCCGGAACGGGATCAACCTGGGACTGCCCCTGATCGAAACCCCCGACGCCGCCGAGATCCCGGACGGAGAGGTCATCGAGCTCGACCCCGCCGCCGGGAAGATCGAGATCCCGGCCGCGAAAAAAGTCTTCACCTTTACGCCCCTGCCCGGGTTCGTCGGCGAGCTCGTCGAGGCCGGGGGCCTGCTCCCCTACCTGAAGGCCGGGGGCAAGTTCGAGTAAATCCGTCGTCCCGGTTTTCCTTCGAATACCTATTCCGAAATCATCGGATTTCTTTGATCAATCCGGTCTGTTTGGTCTCTCCAGTTCCTCTGGTTCAGTGTTCAACGTTCAATGACACAAAAAGGAAAACCCGGAAAGATTGAAAATCCCCTTCAATCCCCCCCTGGCCGACACGAGCCGTCGGCTCGGGCAGGCTTTCGACAAAGGGGGAAAATTATTCCACCCACATACACCGACACTGACGCCGGCGCCGACATCGACCGGGGCGGTTATCGCATTCCCCCTGACAAAATGCTAAATTATTGGTAAACATACTGACGAGGAGGGCACGGTGATGACGCCGGTGGAAGCAAAAGCGGAGATTTTCTGGACAGCTTTTAAATCTCTCCCGAGGAGAGAACAAAACCTGGTTTTAACCCGTCTGGCGAGTGATCGCTCGCTCCGGAGAGACCTGATGGATATTTCCATTGCGATGGAAAGAATGAACGAACCGACCCGCCCGCTGGTTCAAGTCCTCGAGGAAATCCGTGTCGCCGGGAAAACCAAATAGTGCCCTACCAAGTCCAAATTACCAAAAAAGCGGAGAAGGAACTCAAAAATATTGATAGAGGTATGGCATTACGTATCGGTAATAAATTGTTGGATCTTGGAAACGAGCCACGTCCTCGGCAATCAGTCAAATTAAAAGGGACGGATTTCCATCGTTTAAAGGTGGGTGATTATCGGGTGATTTACCAGATCAATGATTCAGAAGAAGCGGTTAACATTTTAAGCATTGGTCATCGGCGGGAAGTATATCGAGGAATTTAAACCGGAAGGTAATTATTAACCGAAAATGCCGATCAAACCTTTAAATCTCGCAGTTATTCCCGGGGACGGGACCGGGCCGGAAGTAATCGCCGAAGGCCTGAAGGTCCTCCGGGCGGCCGCCTCGCGCTACGGATTCAAGTATCATCTCACCCGTTTCAACCTGGGCGGGGAGCGCTACCGAAAAACCGGCGAGACCCTCCCCGACTCCGTCCTCTCCGAGCTCCGGGAGCACTCCGCGATCTACCTGGGCGCGATCGGCCATCCGGAAGTAAAGCCCGGGATCCTCGAGCAGGGCATCCTGCTGAAGCTCCGCTTCGAGCTCGACCAGTACATCAATCTCCGCCCGGTGCAGCTCTACCCGGGCGTCCCCTGCCCCCTCCGCGATAAAGGGCCCGCGGACATCGACTTCATCGTGGTCCGGGAAAACACCGAGGGCCTCTACGTGGGGAGCGGCGGCTTTCTGAAGAAGGGCACCCCGGACGAGGTCGCCATCCAGGAATCGATCAACACCCGCCGGGGGGTGGAGCGCGTGGTCCGCTACGCCTTCCGGCTGACCCGGAAGCTCGGGCGGAAAAAGCTCACCCTCGGGGGGAAGACCAACGTCCTGACCTACGCCTTCGACCTGTGGGAACGGACCTTCCGGGAAGTGGCCCGGGAATTTCCGCGGATCGAGACCGAGTACCTGCATGTCGACGCCATCAGCATGTGGATGGTGACCCGGCCCGAGCGTTTCGACGTGATCGTCACCGACAACATGTTCGGCGACATCATCACCGACCTGGGGGCCGCCCTCCAGGGGGGCCTCGGAATCGCGGCCGGCGGCAACCTGAATCCCGAAGGGGTCTCCATGTACGAGCCGATCGGCGGGAGCGCCCCCAAGTACACCGGAAAGGGCGTGATCAACCCCCTGGCCGCCATCCTCGCCCTCAAGCTCCTGCTCGAGCATCAGGGCTTCCCCGCGGCCGCCCGGGGCGTAGAACAGGCCGTGATTTCCGTCATCCCCCGCCTGAAAAGCCTCGCCGCCGGGAAAATGGGATTCTCCACCCGTCAGGTCGGCGATCTGGTCGCGAACTCCCTGAAAAAGTGGAGCCCCACGGCTTCCAGCCGTGGCACCTCCACCAAGCTTTCGGCGGGCGTAACCCGCCGAAGCTAACCCTCCTTCGCTAACTTGTCCGGCATGGCTCCTGTCCAACGACCTGTCCGACGTAGCCTTATCGTAGTAGGATTATTTGAGACGTGAGCTCCGGAGGGTTTACCCGCTTAAATTTTATTCATTCCCCGGCAAATCCATAAATTTTTGCGGAGGCGGGTAAAATCCTCGATCCGCCCGCAGGTCACCGGGGGTTCTCCGGGGTTGCCCGCGGGCCCGGATACCGTTTTAATTATGATTAAGGAGACGAAGGAGAAACAATGAAAAACAAGAAAGGTTACGCCGTCTGCGTGGTCGGAGCCACCGGCACGGTCGGGCAGGAGATGCTCCGCGTGCTCGAGCAGAGGAAATTCCCCGTGCGCGAGATCCGGCTCCTGGCCTCGGAAAGGTCCGCCGGATCCCACCTCGAGTTCGCCGGGAGGCAGGTCAAGGTGGAACTCCTCGAGGAAAAATCCTTCGCCGGGATGGAGATCGGCCTCTTCTCCCCGGGCGGCGAGCTTTCCGCGCGCTTCGCCCCGGTGGCGGGGGCGGCCGGCTGCGTGGTCATCGACAACACCGCCTCCTTCCGGATGGACCCGGACGTTCCCCTGGTGGTGCCCGAGGTCAACCCGGAGGATATCGCTCTCTATAAAAAGCGGAACATCATCGCCAATCCCAACTGCTCCACCATCCAGATGGTGGTGGTGCTGAAACCGATCCACGACCGGGTCCGGATTAAGCGGGTGGTGGTTTCCACCTACCAGGCCACCTCCGGGGCCGGACGGGAGGCGATGGAAGAGCTGGTCACCCAGACCACCGCCATCCTGAACCAGAAAGAGATCAAAAAGGGCGTCCTGGCCCAGCAGATCGCCTTCAATCTCTTCCCCCATATCGACTCCTTCCTCCCGAACGGCTACACCAAGGAGGAGATGAAAATGGTGAACGAGACCCACAAGATCATGCACGACGACACGATCCAGGTCTCCGCCACCGCCGTGCGGGTGCCGGTGTTTTTCGGTCACTCCGAGGCGATCAACCTCGAGTTCGAGCGCAAGGTTTCCCCCGCGGAGATCCGCGAGATCCTGGCCCAAGCCCCGGGCGTCCAGGTTTACGACGATCCGGCCGCCAATAAATACCCGATGCCGATCCTGGCGGCCGGGAAGGACGATACCTTTGTGGGCCGGATCCGGGAAGACCTTTCCCATCCCCAGGGGATCGT
>JAPLJL010000397.1 GCA_026388615.1 Pseudomonadota bacterium
CGAAAAGTCATGGCCGGGGAAACGGTGGGAACCTTCTGCCCGCCCCCGTCCCGGCGCTTGCAGGGGCGGAAGTCCTGGATCGCCTACAACCTGAAACCGGCGGGGATCATCCTGGTGGACACGGGTGCCGAGACCGCCCTCCGGGAAAAGGGGAAAAGTCTCCTGCCCTCCGGGATCATCGGGGTGGAGGGCCGGTTCCCGATCGGGAGCCCGGTCCGGATCCTTAACGAGAAGCGCCAGGAGTTCGCGCGGGGCCTTACGGCTTACAGCTCGGAAGAGGTAAAAAAAATCGGCGGACACAATACCCAGGACATCGAACGGATCCTGGGTTACAAATACCGCGACGAGGTGATCCATCGGGATGATCTGGCGATCATTTAAAAAGAGCAAGGGGCATAGCCTCCGGCCCGTATGGGCCTACGGCCCGGAGGGAGCATGGGGCAGGGAGCAAAGGAAATTTACGATTGACGATTGTCCCTCGCAAGACCTCGGGATAAATAGATTGACGAATGAGAAACTAAGCATCCCTAACCGGTAGCCGCAGGCTTGAGCCTGCGTTTCTGACGTTGTCATCCTGATCCCGCTATTGGCGGGAGAAGGATCTAATCGGTCAAATATGATGAATCCCATAGAGATTCTTCGGCTGGGGCCTCAGAATGACATTCGTTCTTAATTTTGTGGGGGAGTGATGGACAGGAAAAAAGACCTGTTGAAAATCGCGGTCGCGGCCCGGGAGGCGAGCCGGCAGCTGGCCCGGACCGACACCAACCGGAAAAACCGGGCCCTCCAGAAGATGGCGGAAGGGTTGGAAAAGGAAAGCCGGAAGATCCTGGCGGCGAACCGGAAGGATCTTGGCCAAGCCGCCGCCCACGGCCTTTCCGGGGCCATGCTCGATCGGCTTAAGCTCAACGAGAAGCGGATCGCCGAGATGGCTTCCGGGCTCCGGGCGGTAGCGGCGCTTCCCGACCCGGTGGGGGAAATTCCCGAGGTCTGGAGCCGCCCGAACGGGCTCCGGGTCGGGCGGATGCGGATCCCGCTGGGGGTGATCTGCATCATCTACGAGGCCCGTCCCAACGTCACCTCCGACGCCGCGGGGCTCACGCTGAAATCCGGGAACGCGGCGATTCTCCGGGGAGGCTCGGAAGCGATTAATTCCAATCTGGCCATTGCCCGGGTTCTGCAGGCCGCGCTGGCCGGGGCGGGTTTGCCTCCGGCCGCCGTCTCGATCATTCCCTGGACCGAGCGCGAGCTGATCGGCGAGCTCCTGAAACTGGAGGAGTTGATCGACCTGGTTATTCCCCGGGGCGGGGAGGGACTGATCCGCTACGTGGTCGAACGTTCCCGCATCCCGGTGATCAAGCATTATAAGGGCGTCTGCCACATTTACGTAGCCGCGAGCGCCGACTTCGACCTGGCCGAGAAAGTCATTCTTAACGCCAAGGTCCAGCGGCCAGGGGTCTGCAACGCCATAGAGACTTTGCTGGTAGACCGGAAAGCGGCGGCGGCCTTTCTGCCCCGGATCGCGAAGAAACTTAAGGAAGCCAGGGTAGAACTCCGCGGCTGTCCGGAAACCCGGAAGCACATCCCCCGGATCAAGAAAGCCACCGAAGCGGACTGGTACGCCGAATACCTGGACCTGATCCTGGCCGTCCGGGTGGTGGATGGACTCGACCCGGCGGTCAGGCACATTGAAAAATACGGCTCCGCGCATACCGAGGCGATCATCACCCGGGATTACGACGAAGCCCGGCGCTTTGTCCGCGAGGTGCAGAGTTCGCTGGTGCTGGTTAACGCGAGCACCCGGTTCAACGACGGGGGTGAACTCGGCCTAGGGGCGGAGATCGGAATCAGCACGACCAGGCTGCATGCCTTCGGACCGATGGGACTTCGGGAACTCACCACCCAGAAATTTTTCGCCCTGGGGGAGGGGCAAATCAGGGAATGACCATAAAAGTTAGGAGTAAAGTATTAGGAGTTAAGGGTTAAATGAAAAGAATGAAAACCCCGGCTCCCGGCTCCCAGCTCCCTGCCAGGTTAAAGAGGGTCGGGCTTTTCGGGGGGACCTTCGACCCGATTCATTACGGCCACCTCCGGGCGGCGGAGGAGGCGCGTCTTCTGCTTTCCCTCGACCAGGTGATTTTCATTCCCGCCGCCCTGCCCCCTCACAAGCAGAAAGAGGTCCTTTCCGATCCCCAGCATCGGCTCGAGATGGTGGAGCGGGCGGTTGCCGGCAACGTTTATTTTTCCGTTTCCGATGTCGAAATCGCCTGCCTGGAAAAACCTTCCTACACGGTCCAGACCGTAGAATATTTTCTTTCCCGGCTCAGCATCGAGATCTTCTGCCTCCTGGGCCTGGATTCCTTCCGGGAGATCGAGACCTGGAAAGAATACCGGCGCCTCCTGGAACTCTGCCGGGTGGCGGTAGTGACCCGGCCCGGGCTCCCCGGGGGCAGCCGGGTCAGTTGTCCCCCGAAGCTCAAGCCGCTGCTGGCACGATCACTCCGGGACCTGGCTGATCCGAGCAAGAGAATATTTATCCTGCCGGTCACCGGTTTCGAGGTTTCCTCCACCCAGATCCGCGAGCTGGCCCGCGCCGGCCAGTCGCTCAGCTACCTCCTGCCCCCGGAAGTAGAGGAATATATCGAGGAAAACGGGTTGTATAAAAGTTCAGGGTTCAAGGTTCAGGGCTCAAAATAAATTACAGAAGGGAAAAATCCAGATGCCAGAAAAGAAAACAAAAATCAAAAAAACAAGTATTAAAAAGGAGGAAGCCAT
>JAPLJL010000026.1 GCA_026388615.1 Pseudomonadota bacterium
GATAAGGGGGGAAGCACTTATGGATGACATTCGAAATGTAGCGGTGCTCGGAGCGGATGGAAGCGGAAAAACCACCCTGGTGGAGGCGGCTCTTTATAACGGGAAGGCGATCAATCGTTTCCGGCCGGTGGAGGGAGGGCCCGCGATCTTTGGTACCGACCCGGAAGAAGCCAAACGGAACATAACCCTGAGCTCGGCGGTTTTCGGGACCAAGTGGAAAAAGGGGGAACTGACCCTGATCGATACCCCGGGGGAAGTGGATTTTATTTTTGACGCTTACAATGCGGCGCTGGTGGCGGACGGCGCGGTCCTGGTTATGAGTCCGGTCCCCCCCCTGCGTTTCGAAGCCGTCCGGGCCTGGCAGATCCTGGAAGAGCTGGGGGTTCCCCGCATCCTGTTTGTGAACGGGATGGATCGGGAAAAGGCGAACCTGGATGAAATCATGGGTGAACTGGAGAATTTCAAGGGGGCCAAGCCGGTCCTGATCCAGTATCCGATCGGGAAGGAATCCGGGTTTCACGGTGTGGTTGATCTTATCCGCAACCAGGCCCAGATCTTTACCCCCGACGGGAAAGGGAAGGCCAGCGAGGAAGAAATCCCGGCGGATCTGCAGAAACAGGTGAAGGAAATCCGGCCGGGCGTCCTGGAAACGATCGTGGAGCAAGACGACCAGATCCTGGAGAAATACCTGGAAAAGGGTGAAGTCAGCGAGGCGGAGCTGGAGAAGGCCCTGCAGGCGGGGGTCCGGAACCGCAAACTCGCCCCGGTGGTTTTCGGGGCGGCCGCGAATAACATGGGCGTCGTTAATTTCCTGGACCTGACCTTCAAGCTGTTCGCTCCTCCGCGGGAAAGCCGGCAATGGAAGGGAATCGATGCCAGCGGCAAGGAAACGGTCCGCGCCCCCGAGGCGCCCTTCGCCGGACTGGTTTTCAAAACCCAGGTCGAGCATTTCACCGGGAAGCTCTCCTTCCTGAAAATTGTTTCCGGGAATCTCCAGTCGGACGCCGTGGTCTTCAATCCCGGCCGGGGGCTCAAGGAAAAAGTCGGGGTGGTTTCCCGACCGCTGGGGAAAGAGCTGCATTCGGTGGGCACCGGCGAGGCCGGGATGATCGTGGTCCTGTCCAAAATGAAAGAGGCCCAGACCGGCGACACCCTGACCGACGAATCCAGCCCCATTCGGATCCAGAGTTACAAGTCCACCCAGAGATTGGTCAGTTATTCGTTGAAACCGAAAACCCGCGCGGACGAAGAGCGGATCTCCCCCGCCATGTCCAAACTGGTGGAGGAGGACCCCGCCCTGGAGTTCCGCCGGGAAGCCCAAACCAAGGAACTGATTATTTCCGGAATGGGCCAGGCCCATATCGATGTGACCGTGGAGAAATTGCAGCGGAAGTACGAGGTGACGGTGGATCTTCAGCCTCCCCTGATTCCCTACCGGGAAACCATCCGTAAAAAAATCAGCGCCCAGGGGAAATACAAGCGTCAGTCCGGGGGCCGGGGCCAGTTCGCGGATACCTGGATCGAGCTCGAGCCTCTCGGCCGGGAGAAGGGATTTGAATTCGCGGACAAGATCACCGGGGGCGCCATCCCCCGGAATTTCATCCCGGCGGTCGAGAAAGGGATTGTCGAGGCCTGCGAGGTCGGACCGCTCGCGGGTTACCCGGTGGTGGATATCCGGGCCAGCCTCTATGACGGCGGCTTTCACGTGGTGGATTCCTCGGACATGGCCTTCCGGATCGCGGCCTCGATGGGTTTCAAAAAGGCTTTCGCCGACGGCGACCCGGTGCTCCTGGAGCCGGTCCTGAAAATGAAGGTTTACGTTACCGATGAGTACATGGGAGATGTCATCGGCGATCTGAACAGCCGGCGGGGCCGGATCGCCGGAATGGAAGTGGAGGACACTTCCCAGGTGATCAAGGCGTTGGTGCCGATGTCCGAGGTGGTCAGGTACGCGGCCGATCTCCGTTCGATTACCCAGGGCCGGGGGACTTTCACTTATGAATATTCCCATTACGAGGAAGTCCCCGCCCAGATCGCCAGTCGGATCATCGAGGCATACAAGAAGACCAAGGAAGAGGAAAAGTAGCAATCCAAACGAATGCGGAATGTTCCAATTGACGATTATAGATTGACGATTGACGATTGAAAAACCAAAAAAGTAAAAGGTAGCCGCGGGCTTTTCGATCAGATCCCGAGGCATTGTGGTCGAGGGAAGCCTGCGCTCCCAGACCTATCACCTATTACCCATGACCCATGACCTCGGATCAGTGGAACAGGTAGACTGAATGAAACGAACTGATTATTGCGGAAAAATTACCGCCTCGGACATCGGGAGGAAAGTATTTCTCCAGGGATGGGTGCAGAGACAGCGCGACCACGGGGGGCTGATTTTCGTGGACCTGAAGGACCGGGAGGGTGTGCTCCAGATCGTTTTCAGCCCGGAACAGAACCAGGTCACATACGAACAGGCCAAGGATTTGCGGGCCGGGTATGTGCTTTCGGCCTGGGGTTCGGTCCGGAACCGGCCGGCCGGGACGGAAAATCCGGAGATCAAGACCGGGGCGGTAGAGGTTTCCGCGGAGGGGATGGAGGTTCTCAATCCCGCCAAGACCCCGCCGTTTTTACTGGACGGGAAGGTGGAGGTGGACGAACAGGTCCGCCTGCGCTACCGGTACCTGGACCTGCGCCGGGAGAAGCTGCAGGCCAATATCATCCTCCGGCACCGGGCGGCCATGGTGACCCGGGAGTATCTGGATCAGCAGGGCTTTATCGAAATCGAGACGCCGTTTTTAACCAGCAGCACCCCGGAAGGAGCCCGGGATTTCCTGGTGCCTTCCCGCCTGAACCCGGGGAAGTTTTACGCCCTGCCCCAATCACCCCAGCTCTTCAAACAGATTCTGATGGTGGCCGGCTTTGACCGTTATTTTCAGATCGTCCGCTGCTTCCGGGACGAGGATCTCCGGGCCGACCGCCAGCCCGAATTTACCCAGATCGACCTCGAGCTTTCCTTTGTGGACCAGGAGGACATATACCAGATCGTCGAGGGCCTGATCGCCCGGGTTTTTACGGGGACCCTGGGGATAAACGTGCCCCTGCCTTTCCCCCGTTTGTCCTACCGGGAGGCGATGGAGCGTTTCGGGAGCGACAAGCCGGATCTCCGCTACGGCCTGGAAATATTCGACCTGACCCGGGATTTTCCCCAGAGCAAGTTCAACCGCTTCTCCGAGGTGGTTAGCGGCGGGGGAGGGATCAAGGCCATTAACTTCAAGGGCGCGAGCCGGTTTTCCCGCAAGGACCTGGATGACCTGACCGCCTGGATCGGGCAGTTCGGCGCCAAGGGGATGGGCTGGATCAAGGCGGAGGGGGGGAAACCGGTTTCCCCGATCCTGAAATATCTGGATCCTTCCGAGGTTGATTCCATCTTCAAAAAAATGGGAATGGTGGAAGGGGATCTGCTTGTCCTCGTGGCGGATTTAAACCCGAAGGTCGCCTTGGAATCCCTGGGCCGGCTCCGGGTCCACCTGGCGGAAAAACTGGGCCTGATTCCCCCCGGGGAATTCAAGTTTCTCTGGGTCAACGATTTTCCCCTGTTCGAATGGAGCGAGGAGGAAAAGCGGTACATGGCCATGCATCATCCCTTCACTTCCCCCCGGGATGAAGATCTGGAAAAACTCGAATCCCAGCCCGGGGAAGTCCGGGCCAAGGCCTACGATATCGTCCTGAATGGAATGGAGATCGGCGGCGGCTCGATTCGAATTCACCGGCAGGAAACCCAGAGCCGGGTGTTCAAGCTGATGGGCATCAGCCCGGAATCGGCGCAGGAGAAATTCGGGTTTTTGCTGGAGGCCCTGCAGTTCGGGGCCCCTCCCCACGGCGGCCTGGCCCTCGGGTTTGACCGCCTGATAATGGTTCTTTCCGGGGCCGATTCTCTCCGCGAGGTGATCGC
>JAPLJL010000009.1 GCA_026388615.1 Pseudomonadota bacterium
TCCTCCTGGTTCAGGTCCGAGAAAAGGGGGACCGCCGGGACCGCCGGGACCGCCGGGATCTCCCCGGCCTTCTTGGCCTCGGGGGCGGCCGCCGCCGGGGCTCCCTTGCCCTTGGCCGCTTCCGGGGTCTTCATTCCCCGGGAGGAATAAAGCTGGGCCAGCTTGTCCTGGATTTCCTTCCGGCTGGGATCAAGGTCGAGAATCAGCTTGTTCACCGCGATCGCCTGAACGATAAAACCGTCGGCCGCGTATTTTTCCGCCACCTCTCCGTAAGCCTTGACCGCTTCGTCGGTCTTCCCCATCCGCGCCTTAACCTCGCCCAGCTTGAGCTTGATCCGCAGATCCTTGGGGTTTTTCTCCACCAGCTTGCGGAACTCCTCCAGGGCCTTGTCCAGCTTGCCCGCGGTCAGAAGTTCTTGTGCCTTCTGCCGGTCTTCGGCTTCAGAATCCTTTACTTTTTTTACCGCCATTTCGCCTCCACTAGCTAACGATATCCCTTATATTTCTTTTTTGTAACTTTTCAGGTTCAGGGTTCAAAGTTCAGAGTTCCCTCCGGGCCCGCTTCCAGCCCGTAGGGCTTACAGGCCGGAGGGTAGGCCCTACAGGGCCGGAGGCAAGGTTGAGAGATCCAGGAGTTTTGAAATCGGAATTTTTCGTATTCAACCTTTCAACCTTGAACCGTGAACCTAAAAACCTGGGCAAATACTATTTTTTCGTCAGAACAAAAGCCCCGTTCCAATCCGGAGGGGGAGGGCTTTCCTGGTACAGCTGGCAGCGCTCGATGAAAATCCGGGCCGCTTTGTCCTCTTCATATTTACCCAAAGCCTCAAACTCCCGGATCGCCTCCTGCCACTGCCGGTTCTGGTAGGCCTTGAACCCGGCTTCAAAGCGGGTGACCCGCTCGGAAAGCCGGGCCGAGTCCTCCTTGTCCCCCAGCAGCTCGGGTTTCCTGGTAGGTGGCTTCGCTTACGATGATATTCGTCCCGTATTCCTTATTCAACCCTTCCAGGCGGGAGGCCAGGTTGACCGAGTCGCCGATCACGGTGTAATCAAAAAGCATCTCCGATCCCATGTTGCCGACCGACATCGGACCGGTGTTGACGCCAATGCCGATGTTAATCGGGGGCAGCTTCCTTTCGGCCCAGCCCTGCTGCAGGACCCTGAGCCGCTTCATCATTTCCAGGGCGGTGATGCAGGCCCTCCGGGCGTGATCCGGCAGGGCCAGGGGCGCGCCCCAAACCGCCATGATCGCATCGCCGATGTACTTGTCCAGCATCCCCCCCTGCTGGAAAACCACTTCGGTCATCGGGGTCAGATACTCGTTCAGGATGTGAACCACGGTCTCCGGATCCAGCTTCTCGGAAATCGAGGTGAACCCGCGGATATCCGTGAACATCACCGTCAGGTTCTTTCTTTCCCCCCCCAGCTTCAGCCGGTCCGGATCCTTGAGGATCTCGTTGACCACCGAGGCGCTCACGTAACGGGAAAAGGCCTCGCGATACTGCTTTCTTTTCTTTTCCTCGGTCAGGTACTTGTAGAAAGTGATGCCCAGGAAAATGAAGGAAATCTCGGCGATCGGATAGACGGTGGAAACAATTACCCCCTTGACCTCGAACAGGTAGCGGTCGATTCCGTAATAGATCAAGGTCACCGCCACCCACGGGATCAACCCGTAGGCCGCGCGGACCCGGGGCAGAACCAGCCCCAGGAAAAGCCCCAGGGCCAGAATCGCCCCCAGGTCGAAAATCGACATCCATTCGGGCCGGATGAGGAAATCCCCGTGCAGGATATTTTCCATGACATTGGCATGGACCTCGACCCCGGGGAAAACCGGGCTGAAGGGCGTGGCCCGGATATCATAAATTCCGATGGCGGTCGCCCCCACCAGGACAATCTTGTCTTTGAACAAGGCCGGGTCCAGCTTGCCCGTCACCACGTCGCTGGCGCTATAGTGGGGAAAGGTATGGCCGGGACCGTAAAAATTTACCATCATCTTTCCCGATTCGTTCACGGGGATCATCTTATCCCCCACCGCGATCCGTTCGACGCCGTAATCGGCGAACTCCATCATGATCGGGGCGTTCAGGTAATTGCTCACGGCTTTCAGCGCCAGGGAAGGAAAGACCCGGTCGCCGAGGCTCAGCACCAGCATGCCTCGGCGGATGGTCCCATCATCATCCGGGATGGCGTTGAAAAACCCGTTGGACTGGGCCGCTTCGGAAATTACCGGGATGTTGACCTGAACCCCCAGGGCCCTCCGGAGGAACCGGCTCGGGTCCACCCCGGCCGGGGCCCGGATTGCCCCGACCTCGGAATTGGAGATCCATTTCAGGTTTCCCAGATAATCTTTTTCGTCCAGGTTGGCGACTTCGGCGGGATTCAGGTAGAAAAAGTAACCCATAACCGTCGTGGGTAATTTTTTTACCGCCGAGGCCAGGAGGCGATCGTCGTCGGAGCCCTGGGCCCGGCCGATTCTTTTTTCGATGAATTTGAGCTCGGGAGCGTTGCGCCGGAGGGAAGGGGCGGGCTCGGGTCCCTCCCCGGGTTCCGGTCCGGTAAATTCCTGGCGCAGCTGTTTTAAAACCTCCAGTTCGGTATTCCGCTGGGGTTCGGCAAAAATGATATCAAAGGCCACCACCCTGGCCCCGGACGCGTTCAGTTGGTTGACCAGCTCCGCGATCCGGGCCCGCGGCCAGGGCCAGCGCCCCAGCTCCCCGACCGACTTTTCATCCACGGCGACAATCACCACCTCCTGGCCGGCGGGCGGGCGGACCCCGCGGGACCGGAACTTGAAATCCAGGGCCTTGAGTTCGATGGTTTCGATCTGGGGCAGAGCTAGCCAGGAGAGGACAATGAAAATCAGAGTGATTAGTAAGGAGATTTTGAATCCCGACAAGGAAAAGATCTTCTTAAACATAGAAAACAATCTATCAGAAGAAAACAAATTCCTCAAGAAAACGTAATCATTTAGGTTCACTGTTCAGGGTTCACGGTTTATAGGTTAAAAGCGGAAGATCCCAAAGGTAACGAATTGGATCGAACCTGTTTTTGCATTTACTGAGGTTCCTGAACCTTTGAACATTGAACGGTGAACGGTGAACCTTGAACCTAACAACCTGAGT
>JAPLJL010000291.1 GCA_026388615.1 Pseudomonadota bacterium
CGGATCGTTTGGTTCGTTAAATTCGTTTCTCTGGTTTTTCGAACAACCTAACCACCCAGCCACCTGGTTTTTCGAGCCGTTATTTACTTCTTTTCCTCTCCTCCCGTGCTGATCTTTTTCAAAAGCGTGGGGCGGAGGAGTTTCAGGTTGCGCTTGCTGATGTATCCGAGGTGCGCGCCTAAAAGTTTTTCGATCTTCGTTTTATCTTCCGGGGGAATGACCTCCCGGATCTTGTGAAAGAGCTGTTGGGAAAGCTCCAGCAGACGGTTGGTCCGGTTCCTGAGTTCCAGGAGCTCTTTCCCGTCCTTCGGGACGACGGCTTCCAGGCTTTCCCTTTCGCGGAAAAAATCTCCGGTGGCCTCCCGGACCTCGAGCCCCAGGGTCTTCAGGGCCTCCGCAATGGGGGAAACCACGGCCCGGGTGCGGCTGATCTCATCCTCCAAGAGGTCCGAGCGATATTCCACCCAGTTCTGCATCTGGTTCAGGATCTCCATTACCGCGAAGACCTGCCCCCGGACATAGGGGGAGGAGATGTGGGGGACAACCACCTCCTCCAGGGTCTGCTGAATACCGGTGAACTGATTCTCAATCGATAAAAGCATAAATCACCCCTTTCAGGGAAATGACTAATGACTAATTTCTAATACCTAATCAAACCCCAATTACTAAACACCAATGACTAATAAAGATGGTTTCACTGAGATCTGGATGAAAATTAGACATTTTCTTGTTCGTCATTGATTAGAAATTCGTCATTAGAAATTAGAAATTTATATTTTTTTCAGACCGTTCCCAGCGTTTTCGCCAGGACGTAAAAGAACGGATACGTCCGGTAATGGAAAACAGCAATCCGGAGGTCCCGGGCTTTTCCTCCCGAAAAAGCCTTGGCCGCGCCCACCCCGAGACCGACCGCCTTCAGGGCATTCAGGACGCGGTAAAACTCGAGCGATTCCTTATTAATCATAAGGCCGCTTTTTTCCTGGTAAAGTTTCAGGAACTCGGCTTCGGTCATCAGGTGGCTGATCAGGAAATCCGGCGGGCCCGATCTCCAGCCCAGGTCCATCGTGTAGGCCAGCTCCTCCATCGGATCGCCGAGATGCACGAATTCCCAGTCCAGGATGGCTTGGATCCGGCCGTCCCGAATAATGTAATTCCCGGTCCGGTAGTCCCCGTGAATGATGCTGGTCCTTTCCGAGTCCGGAAGATGATCCTGGAGCCAGAGGACCGCCTGGGTTACGACCGGGTGGGGCTCGAGCTGGTCGTGGCGGATATTATCATCCCAGTATTTGATCTGCTCCCGGGCCGAGCCCTTTCCGGGCCCGGGGTCGCCCAGGAAATCGAGATCCAGGGCGCGCCAATCCACCCGGTGGAGGCGGACGAGGATGTCCACGAAATCCTCGGCCAGGGCCCGGCGGATTTTTTCGTTCGGGAAGAGGACCTGTTTTTCGTCCTTCATTGGCGGGACGGGGACTTCGCCCAAAACCCGCTCCATCACGTAGAAAGGACGACCCATCACCGCTGGATCAGGCTCGAACCAGAATACTTTAGGACTTTTCATGTCGGTGGACATGAGGGCTTTCAAGACGCGGTATTCCTTTTCCATGTTGTAGTGGCTGATCAAGCCGACCAGGGGTTCCTTCCTGATGATGAATTCGCGGGGGCCATCCGAGAGGTTCAGGGCCACCCGGAAAGTCTCGCAGGACCAGCCCTCGGTATACCGGACGAGCTCGCTGAGCGTAAGACCCGGATCGCTGAGGTTATTTCGGAAAAAATTCTGGAGGTTTTTCTTCAGGTCCATGGCTTGAATATCCTACAAAATTTACCCCGCATAGTCTAACCCCGCTTTTAAATCAAACCTCTTTATTTTTCTGTCATTCCGCACTTGATGCGGAATCCAGATATGTATTTTCTGAATTCCCGCTTTCGCGGGAATGACAATAATAAAGCTAATGGCCGGGCGTAGGGGCGGCCTTCAATGGCCGCCCGAGGGCGGAAAGGGGAGAGGGTGAAAAACCTCTCTTTTGTTGACTTTCTCTATCCTTAATAATAGAAAGGGGTATAAATAAGCATCATAAAGGGCTTTAAATCTTGTTTTTATATGGAGTGCATTAGCTTGCTAATGCAGTGCATCGGCAAGCCGATGCGGTCCATATAAGATACTTAATGAACCAACTCTATAAAATGCCCAAGAAAAACACCCATCTTGTCCCCGCGGAAATCATCGAGAAAAGGATCCTTTTGATCCGCGGCGAGAAGGCTATTCTCGATGTGGACTTGGCCGAGCTTTATGGGGTTCCAACCAAAGTTTTAAACCAGGCCGTTAAACGCAATCGCAAACGCTTTCCTCCCGATTTTCTTTTCCGTTTGACGAAAAATGAAAAGGGTGAGGTGGTCACAAATTGTGACCACCTCCGAAAGCTTAAATTTTCCCCAACCTTGCCCTATGCTTTCACAGAGCATGGGGCGATTATGGCGGCCAATGTTCTTAATAGCGAAAAGGCAATCGATGTCAGCGTACATGTGGTTCGAGCGTTCATTAAGTTAAGACGAATCCTGGCCTCACATGCCGACCTAGCCCGGAAATTGGATGAGCTTGAAGGGAAATACGACCGGCAATTCGCGGTGGTATTCGAAGCCCTCCGGCAACTGATGTCTCCTCCGCCTGCGCGCCGGCGCCGCCGGATCGGATTTACTGCGCGGGAAAAGTCAGCTAAGTATTCGGTTAAGCGAAAAAGGTAATAACATGTCAATAAATAAGGAATGTCCCCGAAATCTCTGCGGGGCAGTTTCAATGGTAAAAAGATTAATAATTATTTTTATTTTCTTAATTTTAAATTTTAAAGTATGTTTCGCTTTTGATTTGTTAAATATTTCGGAGAAAAGTTTATCTTATAGAAATTCTACAGATGATATGATAATTACAAATTATTCCATTTCCTCAATGGACACAATTCAAAAACACAAGGAGATGAAGAAAAAATCATCTATTGCTGCTTTATCTTTAGCATTAAGTCCCTTAATATTGGCAACTGGGTTAACGACATTAAATGCTTTGGCAATAGAAAAAAGGGATGTATTTGATATGAAATATTGGCAAATGTCATATATTTTATTATTTCAACCATCGATAACATTATTTACAATTCCTGGTCACATATATGTCCACAATTCAATTTTAAAAGTTTATTGTATCGAGTTTATAAAAGTAGTTTTTTTAATTGCTGAATTTTCATCCTTTTCTATAACACCTGTTATATGTGACAGTGATCAATGTGATGAAAATAATTCTTCAGCAGCACTATTTATAGGTTCTTCTTTATTATTTGGAGCAGCATATATTTACGAAGTGGTAGATATTACCGTTTCTGCAAAAAAGTATAATGACAAAATGCTAAATAAAAATACTAATTTATTTTATATTCAGCCTTTGGCTTGGAAGGGGGAATATCGGCTTAATGTGGGATACAGCTTTTAAGAGAATAAGAAGTGAAAAGTAAAAAGTGAAAGGTGGAAAATAAATTCTAGTAAATTCTAGGGCCAGGTCTTTACTTTGATGTTTGAAACTTCTTTTTAATTCGACAAAATGGATTCCCGCTTCCAACTACGAACCTGGCTAGTAATCTCGCCTTAATAAAAAAAGCCGCATTTATTTGATATAATTCTCGAATAATCAGATAAAACCTAGGCAGGAGGCGGGAATGAAAACAAAGATGGATGTAAAAGTCGATGTAAAACGCAAGTATAAATTCCAGGGGAAAGAATACGACTCGATTGAGGACATGCCCGCTGAAGGTCAAGCGGCCTTTAAAAAAGCCATGCCTTCGGAATCCGATCTGGCCCTGCAGATGGACCTGAAGACAGGCCCGACCAAAATCTCTTATCAAGGCAAGGAATACGATCTGGACGAATTACCCCCCATTGTCCGGAAGGTTTACGAAAAGTTGATGGAAAAAACCCAGAAGGGACCGAGGGCGATCGAACCCTCATCCGCTTCGGAAATCGAGAATATTCCGGAGCCGACCCCTAAGGTTTATTCAGGGGAAATCCCGGCCGAACCCATCGCCCCGAAAGCCACTTCCCCCGCGGCCAGGGTTATTCTCACTCTGGTCGCCTTGGGGGCGATTATTTTCCTGATTTACTACCTGCGCGGATAGGTGAGGGAGCCCATGAAGGGCTCCCCTACGCAAAACCATTACATCCTGAGTTTTCACCCTCCCCTTCATCCCCTCCCCTCCCCGCCATTGACGGGGCACGCCAAGGGAGGGGAAGTGATTTTTAGATGAATTTTGAAAATTATTTTCAGGGAATGTCATATAATTAATTGGTATGGAAGAATTTGATACAAAGACGGAGACGGTTGAATCCCTGGATCAGATAACATAGGACAACTCTGCGCAATTCAATCCGAAAACACCCCATTTTCAGTCCTTTTCCCGGCAAAATCAGGCAGGTTGGCCCGCGGTTATAATAAATCGCGCGGTTTTTTGATATAATTCCCCCCTAAACAATAAATTTATGGGCAGGAGAAAAATCCAGAATCGGAACCGTATATTGGGGTTCGGCCTGACCGTCTTTCTGGTTTCCATGCTGGCCGGGGGATTTTTCCTCGGGGCCTGCGGCCAGGGGGAGAAGGCCGGCCTCCGGCAGCTTACGCTGGCCGATGAGGTTTCCCGGCTGCCGGACGAGCCGGGGTCGTATGAATGGTGGAATTTCTACGCCTTCGATTCTTCCGGCGATCTGGGGCTATCCATGATTTTCCTTTCCGCCAACCTCTGGGATGTCGGTTACCGCGACGCCACCTATGCCTACCGGGAAAATCCCGAGGCGGTATCCAGGCCGGTTCCCGCTGATTACTTTTTGCTCCAGCTCAACATCACCAAGGGCGGGGTTAAAATTTTCTCCACGATGAGGAACCCGCCGGGAACGACGGCGGAGTTTTCCCCCACCGAACCCCGGGGGCGGATCGGCTCGAGCACATTCTCCGGGAGCCTGGATAACGGCCTCAAGGTCTTCCAGGTCCGGATCGATGCGCCGGACCTGAGCAACCTGCTCCGGCTCGAGGCGGAGGTGGAGTTCCGCGAGGCGTCCCCGGGCTTCACCGTGGACGGCCCGGGACTTTACGGCCGGATCCCCGGCGGGGAGCTGCATCAGTGGGAGTGGCCCCTGGGCTACCCCGAGACGGGCGGGACGGTCAAAATCACCGACCGGGCGGGCGCGGTCATCCTGGACCGGTCCTTCACCGGCGGGGGGTATGCCGATCACATGTGGGGGGAGGGCCTCTGCGGGGACATGCTCGACTCCTGGTATTTCGGGCGCCTGGATCTCGGCGATCGGGGGGCGCTGGTTTATGTCTGGCTGACTCCCAGGTCGGATACGGTCGTGCCTTACGGTTACGTTTTCCGGATCCGGAAAGGCCGGCCGGCGGAGGCGCTGGAGATCGAGGAGTTTATCGGGGCGGAGGCCGACCGGGGCATCTACGGCCTGGATTTTTTCAGCCTCATTACTATGAGCCTGAAGGGCGGCGGGACGGTGGAATCCCGCTTCGGCCACCCGGCGGGGGAGGACTGGCCGTTCCAGGTGGCCGGCCCGGCCGTCATCTCGGCCCGCCTGCCGGGGGATATCGAGGCGGCGGAACAGCCGGGGCTGGGGGAGTATCTGTGGCAGCCCGGGATCGACAGCCAGGAATACCGGCTCATGTTTTCCGTTCTCCCGGGATTCCCCTGGTATCCCTGAGGAATTTGTATAATGGTGAGTTCATCCAGACGCCCGAACGGACGCGCTTCGGCCCGCCGCCGAATCTTCGGGAGGAACGAAAAGAAGTATTCGAACAATTTAATTCCAGGCCGGAGGCGGGAATGAAAACGAAAATGGATAGAAAATTCGAGTTGAAAGGCAAGTTTGATTTCGAGGGGAAGGAATACGACTCGTTCGAGGATATGCCCGCCGAGGCGAGGGAAGCTTTCTGGAAAGCCAAATCTGAATCTGCCGGAGAGGAGGCAGGGCCCAACCGGACTAAGATTAAACATGAAGGCAAAGAATACGATCTGGAAGAATTGCCCCCTCACGTTCAGGAAATATTTAAAAATTTGCAGAGGAGATTCAAAAAAGAGCCGGGGGTGATCGAGCCCTCCTCCGGTTCGGAGATCGGCGATATTCCCGAACCGGGCGCGGATTTCCATACAGGGGATCTGCCGACTGAGCCCATCGCCCCGAAGGCCTTTTCCGCTTCCTTTTGGTTCAGGATTGTTCTGCTTTTGATCGCGATCGGGATGATTTATGAAATAATCTCCCAGCTGCGCGCTGCATCGTGGTTGGGAACTGATTAAGAGCTTCCCCGCCAGAAAACCCTAGTATTGAAAATCTCCCCCTCCGGGTCGTAGGCCCTACCCTCCCTCCGGGCTGGAGGCCCCTACGGGCTGGAAGCGGGGTCGGAGACCTCCCCCTCCCTGGCCGGCTTCGCCCGTCTCGGGCAGGCTTTCAGCAAAGAGGGGGACAATTCTTCGATATTGTTGGGAATGGTAATGACCGGACTGATACCAGCCCGAGTAATATCATATAATTAATAATGATGGAGAACCTGGAAAAAACGGAGAACCCCGGGGGGCTCCAGTCCGCGCTCGGACGGGTGCCGGAGCGGACCGGGGTCTACCTCTTCCGCGACGGGAAGGGCAAGGTCATCTACGTCGGCAAGGCCAAGAAACTCTCGAGCCGGGTGCGGAACTATTTCACCGGCGAGGACTCCCGCCCCTCGGTGCGCTACCTCCGCCCGCGGATAGCCGACATCGAATGGGTCGTCACCGCCAACGAGACCGAAGCCCTGATCCTGGAAGACAACCTGATCAAGAAATTCAAGCCTCATTACAATATCCGGCTTCGCGACGACAAATCCTTCGTCAGCCTGGTCCTGACCGCCGGGGAGAAATTCCCCCGCTTTTATGTGGGCCGGTCACGGACGACGCCGGAGAAGGGCAGCCTGATTTTCGGCCCCTACCCCTCGGCCGATTCCGCCCGGCAGGCGTTGAAGCTCATCCGGAAAATCTTTCCTTTTCGAACCTGCAAAACCAGCCAGTTCCGGAACCGTGCGCGCCCCTGCCTCAATTATGAGATCGGCCTCTGCCTTGGCCCCTGCGCGGGAAAGGTGGGGGAGGAGGAATATGCCCGGATCATCCGCGAGGTAAAAGTCATCCTGTCCGGAAAAGGAGAGGAGCTGGTCGGTAAGTTAATGCGGGAGATGCAGGAGGCTTCGAAAGGGTTGAACTACGAAAAAGCCGCGATCCTGCGCGACCGGATCCAGGCCCTGGAAAAGATCCTGATCCGCCAGCGGCTTTCTTCCCCGCACCTCGCAGACCGGGATGTGATCGGCTTTCACCGGGAAGGCAACCTCGCGGCGGTGGTGGTCTTCTCCGTCCGGGGCGGGAAGCTCGGCAAGTCCGAGCCCTATTCCTTCAAGGGGGTGAGGATTGGGGACGCGGAGCTCCTCGGTTCTTTTCTTTCCCAGTATTATCATCCGCCCCGGGAAATCCCCCCGGAGATCATCTTGATGATCGAGCCCGAGGACCGGGCCATGCTGGAGGGTTATCTTTCCGAAAAGGCCGGAGGCCGGGTCCGGATCGCCGTGGTCAGCCGCCCGCCCCGGAAATCACTTCTCCACCTGGCCCGGGAAAACGCCCGGGCCTTTTCCCTGAGCATTCTTTCCCAGGGAAGCGGGAAACCCCTCAAGGCCGTCCAGGACGCGCTCCATCTTCCGAGCCTGCCCCGCCGGATTGAGGCCTTCGACCTCTCGCACCTTTCCGGTTCCAACGCGGTGGGGGCGATGGTGACTTTTCAGGACGGGGAGCCGGATAAGGACAACTACCGCCGCTTCCGGATCAAGGAGGCCCCCGGGCAGGATGACCTGGCCATGCTTTACGAGGTGGTGACCCGCAGGTTCCGGCGCTTGAAAGACGAAGGGAGCGATTTCCCGGACCTGGTCCTGATTGACGGAGGCAGGGGCCAGCTCCAAGCGGCCGAGAAAGCCCTGGCCGACCTGGGAGTCGCACCGCCGCCCCTCGCGGCCTTGGCCAAGGGCCGGACATATAACAATAAGGAAGAGGGGATCTATCTGCCCGGCCGGAAGAACCCCCTGCGCCTGAAAGCCCGCCATCCCGCCCTCCGGTTCCTGGACCGGATCCGGGACGAAGTCCACCGCTTCGCCATCACCTACCAGAGGAAAAGCCGGAAAAAAGCCATGGAAACCGAGCTCGACCGGCTTCCCGGGATCGGCCCGGCCCGCCGCAAGGCTTTGCTCCAGCATTTCGGGAGCTGGGAGAAGATCAGGGAAGCGACAGTAGAAGAGTTGTCACAGGTTTCCGGTTTGAGTCCCAAACAAGCCGAAAAGATTTATCAGCAGATCCGAAAAGCGTAATTATCATTGGCTTTTGTTAATCCCCCCAGCCCCCCTTTGTGAAAAGGGGGGTGAGAGGGGATTTTCATGATGATGACGCCACTTTTTGTCATTGCGAGCGACCAACGGGAGCGTGGTCCCGCCCAAGGCGGGACTTCGTCGCTTAGGCTCCTCGCAATGACAAAAGAGGGTGTCAAAAGGAAGGCGAAGGAAGGAGTTTCATTAATCGGTAAAAATATTCCTTGATAAAGAACATTTGGTA
>JAPLJL010000185.1 GCA_026388615.1 Pseudomonadota bacterium
CGTAGTTCTTACGGGTTTAATTCTAGCCTCGTCCTGTGGGGGCGGGGAAGATGCGTGCCGGCTGACTCCCGCGGAAGGTTCCCTGACCGGGTATTACCCGGTCAGCATCAACTGCCCGGACCGGCATTTCTCCGCGGAGGCAATTTCCTCCGTAAAATTCGGGAAGAATTCCGCCATCAAAATCCAGGTAATTGATCCGCACACTATCTCGGCGACGGTCCAGGGGGCTTCCGGACCCGGAAAGGTTGACGTCCTGATCGATGGTGATGGCGGCGACAAGGTTTTCAAATCCGCGTTTACCTATCTGCCCGCGGCAAACCCGGTTTTCGACCGGATATTCGCGCTGGGCGCGAGCTGGACCATGGGGGTTCAATCGGGAAGCGTCAACCCGGCCGGGCAGTTGAACGGGCCGGCGACCCAGCTGGCCCGGAGGGTGGGAGCCTATTTCCCCCTCCCGATAGTAAAAATGCCGATTCCGGAACCCGTGCAGATTTCCAGTCTGATCAACAATTGTTCCCCCGAGGATATAGTAAATATCAAACTGGGGGGAATCAGCGGGGTGATCGAATATATTACTGAACAGCCGGATCTCAGCCTGGCGAGTCTAAGGGAGGACCCGGATATCTTGCCGCACGACCTGGCAGTCGGCGGGGCGGTGATCCATGACGTGATTTACGGGGGAGGAGCGAACAAGCGGATCGATATCGCTTTTTTAGAAAACCTGGTGTATTACCCCCGGGCTTCTCTTGCCGAAATGTTTCTGACCCCGGAGATCGGGAGCCAGCTCGAAGTCGCGGAAGCCCAGCATCCTACCCTGATCATGATTACCGACCTTTTCGCCAACGACATGGCCCCGGCTGTTTTCAAGGAGGGCTTGCCTGATATGTCCAAGGCCACCCCGCTGGCTTCCTTTGAGTCCGACATCAAGGTCTTGCTTTCCCGATTGTCTGCTACCGGTGCGGATGTGTTCATCGGCAACCTGGGCCACCCGATTTCGCTCCCCTGGCTGAAGGAGAAGATCAAGGTTCTGAAACACGAGGGCTATGACCAGACGCAGATTGACCAGACGATAGTCGATATCGAGACGATGGTAAATCAATACACCGGCGCGCTGGTTCTGGAAGCTGCGCCTTATTCCAATATTCACATCGTGGACCTGGCCACAGCTTTGGCCCGCATTGACGAGGATGGGTACACTGTGGAAAATACCTTCCTGACCACCCAGATGTTCGGCGGCCTGATCAGCCTGGACGGCATCCATCCTTCCCAGACGGGATACGCGATTTACGCGAACCTTTTTCTGGAGGCCATCAATTCGGTCCTGGGTCTCAACCTGCCGATGGTGGATCTGGCCGAAGTGCTGGCGAGCGATTCCTATTCCCCCGTTGCGATCCGGGCGGCCGGGCTGGATCCCGATCTTTGCCAGTAGCCGCAATCGAGTTCCAAGTTATCTCTCCTCCGGTTACACCCAGGATAAATCCCGAATCCCCAGCCGCGCAAAATAATGCGGGGGAGAAATATCGGTATAATTAAACTATTATTTCCTTGCGGATTTTTGATCTTTTTAACTTAAGAAAATGAATTCCGGATTGAATACCCCGGACAGTCATTCTGATGAAATGGACCGTCGAAAAGTGGATTAATGTCGGGTTTGTCGCCGCCCTCCTGATCCTGGCGACGATCAGCTTGGTTTCCATCAGCAGTACCTACCGGTTAATCGACACCAACCGTTCCATCACCCAGGATCACCGGATCCTGGAAAAACTCGAAAACGTTTTTTCCCTGCTCAAGGATATGGAAGCGGGGGAACGGGGTTATGTAATCACGGGGAACGAGGATTTCCTCGGCCCCTATTATTCCGCCAATGAGGTGATTAAAGACGAAGTCGAAGGATTGACCGTAATGTTGACGGGGAACCGGGATCAGAGCGGACTCATGTCCGGGCTGGCTCCTTTGATCAGGGAAAAATTAGCCATTCAGAAAGGCAACATCGAAATGCGGAAGCGGGAGGGATTTGTCGCCGCCCAGCATCTGATCCAATCGGAAACCGGGAAAAAGAAGATGGATGAAATCCGCCGGGTGGTCAGCCAGATGATGGCGGAGGAAGAACTCAAGCTGGCGCGGGAAACGAAAAACGCCGAGAAAATGGCCTGGGCCACTATCGTCATTATTACCCTGGGAGGGATCTTGGCCATCCTGATCGCGGGTTTCGTGGTCTGGATCACCAACCGGGGGATGAAGGAGCGCAAGCGGATGTATAAAGATCTCCGGGAGAGCGAGGAGCGCTACCGCCGGCTGGTGGAAACGATGAACGACGGTCTTTTGGTCCAGAGCCAGGACCGGTTTACCTACGTCAACAACCGGCTCGGTCAGATGCTGGGATTCCAGCGAGAAGAAATGGTCGGACGCCCGCTTTACGACTTTTTGCCCGAGCAGGGCAAAGAGATCATGGCGGAGCAACTGGCCCGGCGGAGCCGGGGCGAGCGGAAATATTACGAAATCCCCTGGGCCGGTAAATCGGGGAAACAGGTTCACACCATCGTGTCCCCGGAGCCGATTTTCGATGACGAAGGGCAGTACCAGGGCAGCTTCGCGGTCGTGACCGATATCAGCGAGCGCAAGCTCCTGGAAGAAAAACTGCGGGAGCTTTCCCTCCAGGACGAATTGACCGGGCTCTATAACCGGCGGGGATTTTTTACCCTGGCCGAACAGCAGCTCAAGATCGCCCGGCGGTTGGACCGGAAGATGTTCCTCCTTTTTGCCGACCTGGACCGGATGAAGTGGATCAACGATACCCTCGGCCACAGCGAAGGGGACCGGGCCTTGCAGGAAGTGGCCCTGGTCCTTAAAGAAACCTTCCGCGAATCCGACGTGATCGCCCGGATCGGGGGGGATGAATTCGTGGCCCTGCTTTTTGAAAGTTCGGATTCCGGGACGGAAATTTATCGCCTCCGTCTGCGGGATGGCTTTACGGTCAGCAAAGCCCGGGGGAGCTTCAACCCGCCGCTTTCGATCAGCGTGGGTGTCGCCGAATATGATCCCGGGCATCCCGTCTCCCTGGAAGACCTCCTGACCCGAGCGGACGCGCTGATGTACGAGGATAAGAAGGACAAGCGAAGAACTTGAATGACTAATTTCTAATGTCTAATGTCCAATTAAACATCAAAAACCAACAAACAATTTGAATGCATTGGACGTTTTATTCTTGGAAATTGATTAGACATTCGTCATTAGGAATTAGACATTAATATTTAGCGTTTGCCTTCCAGCCCGGCCCGGCACTCGTCGCGGGCCTTTTCCACCGCTTGGAGGAATTCGGGAGGGTAGTATTTGCCTTCCATCATCTTATATATGGGTTTGGATTTCTCCACGTAAATCTTGGTCAGTTCCTGATCCATCATGATTTCTTTGGTCCCGCGGTTTTTCATCCCCTGGCACATTTTCTGCTCGTCTTCCCGGACCTGCAGGGAAAGACGGGTGGAACCCGGGCCCAGCTCGGTCTGCCAGGCATCGCGGACGATCTTCTGGAGATCGGGAGGAAAAGAATAAAAGGTTTTTTTATCCATAACCAGCATGGCCGGGGCATAGGCCACGCCTTCGTATCCGCCGAACTTGATAATGTAATTTATATAGGTTTGCCATTGGAGCGCGACAGTGGTTGAACAGCTTCCGTAAACCGAGTTAATCATTCCGGTTTGGAGGGCGGTCAGGACGTCAGTGAGCTGGAGGGGGATAATGTTGGTAATTCCAATCATCTTGTACAGGTAAGCGTCTATATCCAGGGTTTGCCAGGCCCATTGTTTCAGGTATCTCAGGAGTTTGTCATTCTTGGCCGGGTCGCTGATCTTTCCGTTCACCATGATATCTTTTTGCAGATTGTTTTCCATGTCGGGACCGATCCTGCTCTGCATGATGGCGAAGCAGACATCGGTGTGGCCAAGAAGGATAAAGCCGTGTTTTTCAAAGGCTTCTCCCAGCAGTTTCCAGATTTTGGGAAAAGTGCAGTCCACCTCCCGGTAATCCTTGAACAGGAAGGGCAGGGTGAGGACGCCGGTTTCGGGGGCGATTTTCTGCAAACCCACCGTCAGAACGGCCAGGCCCTGCAGCTGGCCGATCTTCACCTTGCGGATCATGTCCATCTCGTCACCCATCACGGCACCGTAATACCAGGTGTTTTTGACCCGGCCGCCGCTTTCTTTTTCAATCAGCTTGTTAACGCGCTCGATGGACGTTCCCCAGCTGGTGGCCATCGGGGCGATCGTTCCCCACTTGAGGGGGAATTCGGTTTTCCCGGCTTTTTCCTGGGCCTGGGTGAGGGGGG
>JAPLJL010000278.1 GCA_026388615.1 Pseudomonadota bacterium
CTCGATTCCGCCCATCAATTCCACCACGATCTCAATCTCCGGGTCGGCCAGGAGGTCCTCCACCCGATTGGTGAGGATCTTCGGGCTGACCTTCACCTCTCTTTTGCGTTTGAGATCGAGATCGGCGATCCGGGCCAGAACCAGATCGGCATTGAGCCTGGCTTTTAATCCCCGGGCGTTTCCCTGGATCAGCTTGACCACGCCGGTCCCGATGGTGCCGAATCCGATCAGCCCGATTTTGACTTTACTCTTCGACATTATTTTTCATTATCCTTCCGATCCCGCGCACCGCCTGCCGGATCCGATGTTCGTTCTCCACCAGGGCAAACCGGACGTAGCCCTCACCGTATTCCCCGAACCCGACTCCCGGGGCCACCGCCACTTTAGCTTCCTTGAGCAGGAGCTTGGTGAATTCCACCGACTTCAATTCCCGGAACTGCTCCGGAATTTCGGCCCAGACAAACATGGTTCCGAGCGGAGGCTTGATCTGCCAGCCGACCCGGCCCAGACCCTGCACCAGAGCGTCACGGCGCTGGCGGTAAACCTCGGTATATCCCTGGACCATTTCATCTCCCTCTTTCAAGGCTTTGATCGCCGCGATCTGGATCGGCGCGAAAACGCCGTAGTCGATGTAACTCTTGATCCGGGTCAGGGCGTTGACCATATCGGGATTCCCCACGCAGAATCCCACCCTCCAGCCCGGCATCGAGTAACTCTTGGAGAGGGAGAAAAACTCGACCGCCAGCTCCTTGGCCCCGGGAACCTGGAGGATGCTCGGAGCCCGGTAGCCGTCGAAGCAGAGATCGGCGTAGCACAGGTCGTGGATCACCAGGATCTCGTTCTCCCGGGCGAAATCCACGATCCGGTGGAAAAAATTCAGGTCCACCACCATGGTGGTGGGATTATTGGGGAAGGAAATCACCAGAAGCTTGGGCTTGGGCCAGGAGAGGCGGGTCGCCTGCCGGAGTTCCTCGAAGAAATCCCGGTCCCCGGTGAGGGGAATGGATCGGACGTCCGCTCCGGCGATCACCGCCGAGTAGTAATGGATCGGGTAGGTAGGATTGGGGACCAGGACCGCATCCCCCGGAGAAAGGATGGCTAGGGCGATGTGGGTCAGGCCCTCCTTGCAACCGACGGTGACCACCGCTTCCTTGTCGGGATCGAGGTAAACGTCAAAGTGCTTCCGGTACCACTCGCAGATCGCGGCCCGGAGATTGGGAATACCCCGGGACGCGGAATAGCGATGGTTCTTAGGTATGTCAGCCGCCTCCTTCAGCTTGTCGACCACGAACTGGGAGGTCGGGAGATCGGGATTTCCCATCGCGAGGTCGATGATATCCTCCCCGTCCCTCCGGGCTTTTATCTTCAGCCCGTCGATCACCCCCAGCACATAGGGCGGCAGTCTCTTCATCTTCTCGAATTCCATCTTATTCCTCCTCCATTAATTTGGATGATTTTCAGTAATTTTTCAACAAGTTTTATTCCCGGACGTTTTCCATTTTCAGAAAAAAGGTCGCCCTTGCCTGGAAAGCAAGGGCGACCTGGCCGAACCTGCTGATCCGAAAAACCTACTCAATCCCTGTTTATAAATGAGCGATGATCCTACCCTCTTTCTTTATTGCTTTTTAATATTTCTTGTTTTTATTTTCTTTTTTCTTCTTAATCTTTCCTGCTTACTGCCTACTCCTTACTGCTTACTTTTTATTACGGAATCATATCCACATCCACCGGGTTATTCTGCTGGGTCGTGGTCCCATCACCGAGCTGGCCATAGTAATTATTGCCCCAGCATTTCAGCGAGCCCGTGCTCAACCTGGCGCAGCTGAAAAACCCTCCGAGAGAAATCTGGGTTACTCCACTGGTAAGGCCAGTGGCATCAGCGGGGGTATCGATATCACCGGTTAAACCGTTCCCGAGCGAACCGTCGATACCGCCGCCCCAACACTTTACCCCACCCGTCGAAGTAAGTGCACAGGCGTGCATGCCCCCCGCGGAAACAGCTGTAACTCCGCTGGTCAAGCCGAAAACGCTGACCGGCGTCAAACTGCAGGGATCCGCATCCGAACCGCAGTATTGAGTCGTGAAGGAACTGGAAACGCCGAGCTGGTTGTAATAGTTATCTCCCCAGCATTTCACTCCTCCGCTGACCACCGCGCAGGTAAACGAGCCGTCATTACTGGCCGCGATGAAGGTTGCACCCGAGGTGATCCCGGAAACACTCACCGGGGTACTGCTATCCGTAACGGTTCCATTACCAAGCTGGCCGTATGTGTTGGCGCCCCAGCACTTCACCGCGCCCCCGCTCACGATGACGCAGGTATGTTGCCAGCCAGCGGAAATCGCGGTTACTCCAGTCAGTCCGCTGACGGTTTGGTATGAGTTGTAAGTGGTGTTGGTTACCCCGTTTCCGAGCTGTCCGTAAGTATCGTCACCCCAGCAATCCACCGATCCGGAGGTCAGTAAAGCGCAGGTATGGGAATCGCCAGCGGCAACATTCATCACCCCACTGGAAAGTCCAGTTACATTTACCGGGGTGGAACTATTCGTGGTCGAAGAATTTCCAAGTTGACCATATTTGTTGTATCCCCAGCATTTCACCCCACCGCTGGTCCCGGTGGTCAAGGCGCAGTTATGGTTGCCGCCTCCGACCACCTTGGCAATCCCGCTCGACAGGGTGGAAACATCCAGCGCAGTCTTGCTGCAGGCAATGGTTTTGCTCCCATCATTGCAGGTCGAAGGGCCACTTGAGCTTCCATTCCCAATCTGTCCAACGCCGTTGCTTCCCCAGCATTTAACCCCCCCGTCGCTGGTTACCGCACAGGTTTGAAAACCGCCGGCCCCCAGGAAGCTGGAAGTCCAAGCTCCGGTGGTCCCGGAGGTGATGGTAATGGAAACGGCGTTGGAGAAACCCGAGTTGCCATAGGCGTTATACGAATAAACCCGGTAATAATAAGTGCTGCCGGCGGTGACACCTGATGAATCTGTATATTGAGTAACGTTTGCGCCTAAGCTTGCCAACGAATACCAGTTCGTTCCATCAGCACTCCAATCCAATTTGAATCCGGTCTCATCGGTCGAATTGTCGGTCCAGGTCAGGTTGACCGCCGGTCCGGCGACCTGGGTGGCCGTCAGGCCGGTTGGCGTGGACGGCGCACCTGTTCCCCCGCCGGAGGGATAACTCGAATAGTCCTCTGGATCCGATCCGGCGATTATCTCTTCATAATTCGTGTAGCCATCGACATCGTCATCATAATCATAGTCAAAATCGGTGGCGGCGTAGGTTATCTGGAGGTTTATGTCCGGGTTTATATTCTTGGTTAAGACAATTTCAGCCACGATCACCGGGTCGGACGCGGGACCGATAAAAAACGTGATGGTGAAGGTCCTGGACCCTTCCGGAACCTCGGGGATGCTCGCGGAAGCATTCGAGCCGCTGATGGTCATGGAGAAGGTTCCGGACATCCCGGAAACCTTGATCTGGCCCTTGAGACCGGAGATGGATGATGCCTGGGGATCAAGCGGAATGGATACGGTCACGGCGGGATTGGTCCCGGCGCTGCATCCCACCGCGCCAATGATTAAGCAAGCCACCAGAGCCTGGGTCAACTGCCTGATTCTTTTTATCATTTCAGCCTCCATACATATATTTATTCTTAACCACGTTACGGAAGTGGACCATTGATCGTAACCGTGGCTGCGCCGCCTCCGCCGCCGCCTCCGCCCGACATCTGCGAGTAAGCGAGATAAGAAACTCCGCCGGTAACGGCCACGCACGCAAACACGATCAGAAAAATCTTCCAACCGGCAAAGCCTTTTTCCTTCTCGGAACTCGCCTGCGTGGCGGCGGTCTCCTGCTCCGCCGGCGGGGCCTTGGAAACGGATGAACGCGGCCGCTCCGTAGACACCGCCTGCGCCGCCACCAGGCTGGTATCAACCGACATGGACGCGCCCGGATCAACCGTAATTTTTTCGACATATTCTATAAAACCCTGTTTCTGGATCCGGATTTCGTACGAGCCCGGTCTCAAACCCGTGATCAGATTGGGCGTAGTGCCCTGATCCGAACCGTTAATAAAAATCTTAGCCTGGGAAGGCCGGGAAGTGACGGAAAGCTTGCCCGTTTCCGGAACCTTGGGTTTCGGGGCGGGCGCGCGTTCGGATGCCGCCACCTGCACCCCCGCCAGTTTGTTGGCCACATTTTCGATGGTATCGAGAAGCTGATCCACCTCACAGCCGCCGCAACGGTCGGAAGACATCTGCTCAATCTCCCCGGTCTCCACGTTGGTCATCTGCGCCGAGATGATATAGGTCTGTCCCAGCTTGGTCACATTCCCGGAAACCATCTTTTCCACCCCGAGCAATCGGCCGATCTGGACCGCGCATTCCTTCGAGGTACAGTCCTGGAGCTG
This sequence comes from Pseudomonadota bacterium, assembly GCA_026388615.1. Taxonomy (GTDB): domain Bacteria; phylum Desulfobacterota; class JAPLJL01; order JAPLJL01; family JAPLJL01; genus JAPLJL01. The sequence continues at coordinate 4,410 of JAPLJL010000278.1, forward strand.
AAAGCCCTGCTCCTTCATGATTTTATCCATGTTATTGCGATCTACTACCCGGAACCTGCCGGTATTGACGAGTTTTTCCCGGAGCAGATCCGAGAGGGAAACCCTGGCTTCGGCCGGGATGGCTTTGGCGATTTCCAGGTCCAGCACCGCGATAAACTTGGGTTTTTCCGTCTGGGCGTAAAGCGGAGGATTGATCACCATGATCAGAAAGGAAAAAACCGTCAGCAGAGCCATGAACTTCCGAAATTCCATCATTATATATTCCTCCTCTCAAAACTTAAGGTCATTAGCGTTTACATTATTACTGAATTAACGTAAAAATCAACAAAAATATTATCCCGAATAAAGCGGTTGGATTTCAGAATAAAAAGAATCATTAATTAAATATAATGTTATGTCTCAGTAAAACCCTTACAATACTTTTTTTCGTAGGGGAGCCCCTCCGCGGGCTCCCTTCTTCGGGCGGCCGTAGAAGGCCGCCCCTACATCATCATCAAAATCAAAAATGAATTTAATTCGATCATGTAAAGTTATTTACATATTAGACTAACCAGCGAAAAGAACTGAACCTTTTCCTTCCCACATCTCTTTCAGCAATTCCCGGGTCAGCAAATGCCCGGCCCGGGTCAGGTTGGGATCGGTTTTAGCCAGGGCGAAAGCTTCTTTCCTGGCCGAGAGCAGGATTTTGAAATCCCGGGGAAAATCCGCGAACTGCAGAACCGGGAAACCTGACTGCCTGGTCCCCATGATATCCCCCGGTCCCCGGATGTTTAAATCTTCTTCCGCGATTTTGAAACCGTCGTTGGTGCTTTCCATCACCTTGAGCCTCCGCTCCGCCCGGGTTTCCGGCGGTTCCGCTTCCGGTTCCCCGGGAAGAAGGGGGAAAACCCCCGGTTCTTTTTCCCCCGGTTCCGGCCGCGAAGGGCCGGCCCCGGACACCAGGATACAGGTGGAAGGCGCGGCCCCCCTCCCCACCCTTCCGCGCAGCTGGTGAAGCTGGGAAAGCCCGAAACGCTCGGCATGCTCCACAATCATCAGGGTGGCTTCCGGAATATCAATCCCCACCTCGATTACGGTGGTGGCCACCAGCATCGAAATCCGGCCTTCCCGGAATTCCCGCATGATCTGATCCCGTTCCTCCCGCTTCATTCTCCCGTGTACTAAGCCTATGACATACCCGGGAAATCTTGATTTCAAATCCTCCGACATCCTGGTCGCGTCGCGCAAATCCAGTTTCTCCGATTCCTCGATCAGGGGGTAAACCACGAAAACCTGGTTGCCCTTTTTTAATTCCTCTACCATGGTCCGGAATACGTTCGGCCGCTCCCGTTCGTCATAAACCCGGGTTTGAATCGGTTTTCGTCCGGGGGGAAGTTCGTCGATCACCGAAACGTCCAGGTCCCCGTATAAAGTCAGGGCCAGGGTCCGGGGAATGGGAGTGGCGGTCATGACCAGAAGATGGGGAGCGCACTGGGGAAGGCTTTCGCGGGCTTTTTCCCGAAGGCGGGCCCTCTGCCCCACCCCGAAACGATGCTGTTCGTCAATGATGACCAGTCCCAGCCGGGGAAAAGTCAGCGACTCCTGGATCAGGGCCTGCGTCCCTACCAAGACACTCATTTCCCCGGCCGCGGTTTTTCGATAGGTCTCTTCCCGAACCTTCCGGCTCAAGCTGCCGGTCAATAATCCCACCTGGATCGGAAGCCGGGCAAAATATCCGGACAGGTTCCGGTAATGCTGCTCGGCCAGGATCTCCGTGGGCGCCATCAGGGCCACCTGGTATTTTTCCTCCACCGCCCGCAGGGAGGCCAGGGCGGCCACCACGGTTTTTCCGCTCCCCACGTCACCCTGGAGCAGGCGGTTCATCGGCCGCCCGGCCTGTAAATCCTCCTCGATTTCCCGGGTTACCCTCTCCTGCGCCTGGGTGAGCGTAAAAGGCAGGGAACCGATGAATTGATCCCGGTAAAGACCGGTACCCATTATTTTGGTCCCGGGTTCCCGGCTCGCTTTTTCCCTCCGCAAGGCCAGGCCCAGTTCCAGCAGAAACAATTCCTCGAAGATCAGGCGCAGGTGATAGGGAGAACGCCGGTTCTCCAGGGATTCCAGATCAACATCCGGTTCGGGAAAATGCAGGGCGCGCACCGCCGCTACGATCCCCATCAACCCCTGGCCTTCCAGGGTTTCCGCGGGCACGCCGCTGATCAGGAACTCGCTGAAATTCCGGACGATTTCCCAGAAGATGGACCGCAGGGTCCGGGGATATATCCCCTCGACCTCATGGTAGATGGGAACAATCCTCCCGAAGTTCAGGTTATCCATATCAGGCTCGGCTGCGCCCGGTTCCGGGGGAGCAATCCGGGAAAAATCCAGCTTCCTCCCCGAGCGAACCTCCGGCAGGGAGACAATCTCGGTCTCGGGATGAACCAGCTCCACCTGTCCCCGAAATAACCCCACCGTCCCGTATAAAATAACCTGCGCCCCCGGCGGGAAACTCCGGCGGAGATATTCGCCCCGGTAGTGAAACCACTTGGCCCGGAAAATCCCCCCCGACCGGTCCCGGAGAAGCACTTCAAAAATCCGCCGGGGCCTTTTTCCCCGGGAGAACCGGGAAAAGAGCGGAATCTCCCCCACCTTCAGGACCTGCCCCATCACGGTTTCCTTCCGGCCGGGCTCCAATTCGCGCACCAGCTTGAGGCGGGACCGGTCCTCGTAACGGTAGGGAAGAAAAAACAGCGCGTCTTTGACGGTTTTTATCCCCTTCTTTTCCAGGGCCTCGGCCCGCTTGGGGCCTACCCCCTTAATGAATTGGACGGGGGTGGAGAGCTTCTCTTGAGTCTTTTTGAAGTGGATCGTTTCGATCACGAATACGCCTGCCCGCAAAAAATGTGGAGTCATTCCCACAAAGGTGGGAATCCATTCTAAAAAACTGGATTCCGGGTCAAGCCCGGCCTGCCCGAGCCTCCGACTCGTGTCGGCCAGGGAATGACAAGAAAAAGCAAAGGTACTTTTTACGAATTGCTCTAGGCCAGATCCTTGGTGATCCGCCAGTGTCCCTGCCAGGCCTTCAGTTGCGCCCGGGGACGGGCTTTTTCGTCTTCCTCCCACTTGACGGAGGAAGGCTCCGGATAATCGATCAGGATGTAGGAAAGAACCACGTTCCGGCCCAGGTTTTCCACGTCCAGGCTGATATTGTCGATCCAGGTGCCGGTGTTCAGGTATTCCTTGTTCTTCCAGAACTGGACGTGCCGGTACTGGTGGGTGTGTCCGAAGATCACGGTGTGATACCTGCTCCGCCGCAAAATTTCCCGGGCGGCTCCGTCTAGGTCCGGTTGGACGGTGATCTGTTTCAGGACATTCCAGGTCATCCGGATCCGTGATTCTCTCCAGAACTGGTGAATGAAATTGAGGGTAACGAAATAGTAGGCGATTTTCATCATGGTTCCCGCGGTGAACCCAATATCGTTAATCAAACCCCAGGTGATGTAAGTCCCGAAGGGGCGAATCTTGTCGACGTAGGGCCGCTTCAGTTTGATCGGGTTTAAAACCTTGAGGACAAACAGCGCTCCCCAGGGAAGATTCAGGATCGGCTCGGGCAGGCTCTTGGTTAGGAACATCCTCCGGGGATTGTACCAGTTCGAGGGATGATGCTGGTGCCCGTGTTCCAGGAGAAACCCGTCGAAGGAACAGACAAAATCAACATATTGCACCTTGGTCGCCAGACGCTGGTCGAGCGCCCGCTTGACCCGGGGGTAATAAAAACCGCAATCGTGATTCCCGATTACATAACGGATCGAATGATGCTCCCGGTTGACGAATTCCCGGAGGGCATCGAAAGACCGGGGATGACCGCGGAACACCGCCTCCAGGCGATTGAGCGCTACCTCCTCCGAAATAAACACCGGGGTATCTTCCCCTGTTCCTTCCAGGAGGTTGGCAAAATCCCCGTTGATGATCAGTTCCACCTCGCCCCCCCGGAATTCCTTCGCGGAGTAATATTCCAGCAGTTCGGCGAACTGGTCATCATGATTGAAGTCTTCCAACGGGTTCCGGGAACCGTCCTCGCGCCAGTAACCCCGGCCCAGATGCATATCGCTGACTACCAGTTTTATTTTCCGAGGCATATAGCTAAATTATCAATTACCAATTACCAATAACCAAATCCCAATAACCAAACAAGAACCAAATTCCAATCACCAATGATGAAGATTAACAATTATTTCCTAAATTTTTTTGCCGGTGATCGTCGGATAACATTGCGAAACCGAGTTATGCCCGATATCCCCCCCGGCGCCTTCCCCCCCGACGGAATCACCCACCAGGAAAAGCCCTTCCACGCCCGGCACGAGCGGCTCCGGCCGGTCCTCCCGGGTCTGATCCACGCTCACCTCCGCCCCATCCACCATCGGGAGATAAAGAGAACGGCTCCACTTGATCCGTTCAGGAAGCGCGGGGAAAAGCGCGAAGACCGCCGCCTCCAGCCTGGCCTTTAAACCGCGGGAGGCTTCGTTATCCTCCACCTGGAATTTTTCCAGGGGATAAAACCAGGTCAGGAGCTGGTGATCCGGAAGGGCAAGCCGGGGCTCAAAATTCGAAGGGAAAAAACCATAGGAAAGAGGTTCCCAGAGACACCAGAGATTCCTCCCGGGGCTGATCACTCCCGAAATTCCATAATCCAGAACTATCCCGGAGGTCGGGCGGAAGCCCCGGCATTTGGCCACGAACCCGGGCGGGCATAACTTATCATCCAGGATTTTGAATAGCTCCTGGCAGGGAATCGAGGAGACCACCCTTTCCGCGTTAATATCCCCTTCCCGGGTTCTGATCCCGACGGCCCGGCCGTTTTGAACCATGATTGATTCCACGGGGGTCGAGGTTCGGACCTGGCCTTTTTTACCGATCCAATCCTGGAATAGACCGAAGATCGGCTTCCAGCCCCCCGCCGGGTAGGCCGCTCCCACTTCGCTTTCCCCGACTTTCTTGAGATTCAGCAGAAGCTCCCCTACGGAAGACCTTTCCACGAAAGGATTAACATTCAGGGTCGCGCTGGTGGCGGTGAATAGCCTCCGGAGACGGCGTCCCATTCCTTTTTCATCCATCCAGGCCTGGACGCTGACCCGCTTGAGCTCGTCCAGGGTCCGATCGCCGGCGAACATGTTCATGGACTGGGAAGCCCCCCGGGCGGGAATCTCAAGCTGACCGCCATCGGCCACCAGAAAAGTGGATTCAACGTTGTGAAATTCCAGGGTCTGCCCCAGGGCCGAGCAGATACCGGAAAGCACGCTTTCCTTGCCGAAGCGGACCAGGTGCATCCCGTAATCAACCTGGAAACCTCCCCGCTCCTGGACCCAGGCCCGGCCCCCGATTTCCCGGGATTTCTCCAGGACCAGGACCCGGGCTCCATCCTTCGAGAGAAGCGCCCCCAGGGCAAGGCCGTTTATCCCCGCTCCGATGATGATGAAATCGTAATTTTCCATTGCTATTCCATTTTAACCTGAAAAATGCGATTGAATCAGTTCCTCCGCCTTTTGTGGGCGGATTCTTTTTTAGTCTGCCGATTCATTTATCCCGACAAAGGAGGGACGTGTCCCGTCACTGGGCGGGATCGGCGGTTTTCAAAAGCGCCCGATCCCTCATCCTTCGGGATAAATAAATCGGGCAACTACGAACCATTAGGAAATAATAACTGCATTTTTCGGGTTTACAGCTTCGGGGTAGGCAAGCTCCAATTCCGGAAAATTGCCAGGAGCCTGATCACGAAAACGGTGAGGGCGGAAGCGATAAAGATCAGCGGGTTCGACGCCCCGAGAATATAGAAAAAGTAGTAGACCACTCCGCCGGCGACGCAGGCGGTAGCGTAAATCTCCTGGCGGAAGATCAGAGGCACCTCGTTGCTTAAAACATCACGGATCACGCCCCCGGCCACCGCGGTGACCACCCCGAGAAGAATAGCCCCCAGGAAGTTAACTTCGAGCGCCAGGGCCTTGGCCGTGCCGATAATCAGGAAGGTGGCCAAACCTGCCGCGTCCAGGATCGCGATGATCCGGTCGATTTTGAAAATTTTCCGGGAATAGAAAAAAACCAGAACGGTGGCGCCCAGGGAAAGCAGGAGGTAAACCGGGTTTTTCAGAAAGGCCACCGGGGTGGACCCGATCATCATGTCCCGAAGGATCCCGCCCCCGCAGGCGGTGGAAACGGCCAGGACGAAGATCCCCACGGGATCCATCCGGTGCCTGGCCCCCGCCAGTGCCCCGGAAATCGCGAACACCAGGGTCCCGAGATAATCAAAAAAAGTGAAAATTATTAAGGTCTCATTCATAAAGAGAAACAATCTGGAATTTGCCGACATCCACGAGTCCCTGATCGGTAAGCTTGAGCTCGGGGATGACCGGAAGCGCGAGAAAAGACAGGGTGCTGAACGGCCGGGGAAGCTTCGAGCCCAGTTCCCGGGCCGCCCGGTTGAGTTTTTTCATCCCCCGGATAATTTCCTCCGCCCGGGCTTCGCTGAGTAGTCCGGCGACCGGCAAAGGCAGGGAAGCCCGGATTTTTCCTCCCGCCACCACCACGTAACCGCCTCCCTGCTTTTTCATCGCCGTGGCCGCCAGGGCCAGGTCCCGATCGTCCACTCCTACTATGATCAGATTATGGGAATCATGAGCCACGGTGGAAGCCAGGGCTCCCCGCTTGATCCCGATGCCCTGGACCAAGCCCAGTCCGATCCCGCCGCCTTTTCCATGACGTTCAATCACCGCCAGTTTCAGGATGTCCCGGGCGGGGTCGGAAACAATCTCCCCTTCGCTCACCCGGGGGGCAGCCGCCAGTGAACGGGTAACAATCTGATTCGGAATTACCCCGATCACCCTCACCTTCTTTCCCCGGTCGGGAATCTGAAAGGTTTTCCCGGTTATTTTCCCGATCCGCACCGTCCCCCGGACGCGCGGGTCCCGGTAGGCGGGAAGCGGAACCCGGACTTTTCCGCGTTCCGCGGCCAGAGATCCATCTTTATAAACCAGTTCCGGAATAAATTTTTTCAGGTCCTTCGTTATCACCAGGTCGGCCCGATAACCGGGAGCAATCGCGCCCCGATCGCCCAGGCCGAAGTAATTCGCCGGGTTAATCGTAACCATTCTCACCGCCGTGACCGGGTCCAGCCCCCGCTTGACCGCTCGGGCCAGGACCGCGTTCACCTCACCCTCCTCCCGCATATCCTCGGCATCCCGGTCATCGGAAACCAGCATGAACCGGTGCGCGTTCCCGGAATCCACCAGGCCCAGCAGGCCCTTGAGATTCTTGGCCGCCGACCCTTCCCGGATCATGATCATCATCCCCGCCCTGAGTTTCTCCCGGGCCTCTTCAATTTTGGTGCACTCATGATCGGACTTGATCCCGGCCGCCGTATAAGCCGCCAACCCTTTCCCGGTCAAGCCGGGAGAATGACCGTCGACCACCAGGCCGGCAGTTTTTGCGGCTTTAATCTTGGCCAGAACCAGGGGGTCGCCGTAGATTACACCGGGGAAATTCATCATTTCCGCCAGGCCCACAATCCTTTCCCGCGAAAGCAAAGCGGCGATTTCCCGCGGGCCTAAATTCGCCCCGCTGGTTTCCATCGCGGTGGCGGGCACGCAGCTGGGAACGGTAAAAAATATATCCACCGGGAGCCCGCGGCTGGCCCTGATCATGTAATCGATACCCCGGATTCCCAGCACGTTGGCAATCTCGTGCGGATCGGCGACCACAGCGGTGGTTCCGGAACGAACGGCCAGGCGGGCGAACTCGGAAAGGCCGAGCAGCGAGCTTTCGATATGAATGTGGCCATCGATAAAGCCGGGCAGGACAAATTTTCCCTTAAGTTTTATTACCTTTTTGGCCTTTTGCTCGTATTGGCCGACCCCGGCGATCCGGCCCTGAAAAATCAGGACATCGGCCGGAATGATTTTCCCGGAAAAAACCTCCACGATCCTGCCTCCCTGCAAAAGGATGTCCCCGGGAGCATCACCTCTGGCCACCGCAATCAGATCCGACAATCTTTTATCTTTCATCGTTTATATATTCCTTTTCTTCAGCCGCAAGGCTAAAGCCTTGCCCTACCTTCTGGTTTATCTGGTTTCTTTAGTTTCTTTAGTTCGTCTCAA
>JAPLJL010000351.1 GCA_026388615.1 Pseudomonadota bacterium
AATTTATTTATTTTTCCCCTCGTCTACCGTCTAACTTCTAACGTCTAACCTTTTTGAGAAGAGCGAAACCCACCCCCCAAAAAAGAAAAAAAGGCTGCTGCTAGCAAGAGCTGACCACCGTTTAAAAACGATAAGTTGGGAGTTGGGTTTTAACCTATGACCCATCACCCATGACCTATGACCTTGTTTATTGGATTTTCAGACCCTTCGGGATGGGTTTTCCGTCGAAGTGGAGCAGGCCCTGCCCGTCCGCGGCGAAACGGCCCTCGGCCAGGTATTCCAGGGTGCGGGGGAAAATTATCCAGTCGCCTTTTTCCTTGAGGTGTTCCTGGTTTTCCGCGGCCACCTGTTTGGCCGTTTCCGGGTTCGCGAGGTCCGCGCCGGCGGGAACCTGCACCGGGACGGGCGGGGAGATGAGCAGGATCCGGCCGTAGTCTACCCGTTCCTCGATCAGGTGGGTGGTGGACCCGACGGTTTTCGCCCCGGCCCGGATGGCGTCGAGGACCGCGTGGTCCCCGGTATATTTGCGGCGGCCGTTTTCCTCGATCGAGAGATCGGCGGGATGGACATTGACTCCGAGAAAGGCCTGGATCAAAACGGGCGAGGCGACCGACATGTAGCCCGCGTAAGCGGCGGCGGAGACCCCGAAGGGGGAGAGCGCCCGGACAGTATCCCGGTCGAAATCCGGCCGGAGGGAGAAATCGGATTTTTTCCGGCCCCGGGCCTGGTAGAAGGCGCGGATGTCGCGGGTGACCACGGGCAGGTCGAAGTCCCGGCCGATCTCGGCGGCCTTGCTCTCGGAGGAATCGCTGAAGATCACCGCCACCCGGAAGGGGGACTCGCCCCGTTCCTTTCTCAGCCGGGTTTCATGCTCGAGGATCCGGCGGAGGTTGGTGCCCGACCCGGACATCAGGCCGACCACGCGCATCGGCCCCTGCTTGGGGTCATGTAAGGGTTTTAGGTGTTGGGTCATGGGTAGCCGCAGGCTTCAGCCTGCGTTGCCAGTAAGCAGTAGGCACTAGGCAGTAAGCAGCGAATAACAACCAGACAAACCGCTTGAACGGTTAAAACAAAAACAGCGATTTTAACTCTATGCCCTATGCCCTTTGCTCTATGCCATTATTCCGTCGGGAAGTCGAACCAGACATCCCCGACCAGCGGGGGCGTCGGGAAATACCCGGGTTCCTTTTTCTTGGCGATGGCCCGGGGCACCCCCCCGACAAAGCGGTCGTACTCGGCCTGGCCTTTTTTCCGGTCCAGGGCGGCGATCGCCGAGATCTTGCCGGAAAGCAGGGCCCCGGTGATCCCGAAGCCGAGGGCCGGCTCGACCACCCCGGCCAGGGTTCCGGACAGGACGTAGCGGTCCTTATAAAAAAGATTGCAGGTCCTGGGGGTGTAGCCCATGAACCGCTTCCACCGGTCGAACTCGATCTTGTCGTACTTTTCCACCAGCTTTTTGAACTCGGCCAGGTTTTCCTCGCTCACCTCCTTGCGGGAGAAGAGCAGGACGTAATAAATACCGTTAGTGGTTGAGGAGTAGCCGTATTCTTTAGAGAAGCCGCCGAAGAACATGCTGGCCTTGGGGGTCTGGTCGGCGATCTCCTTCTGCCCGAAGTAGCCGGCGTAAACCGCGAAGGGCAGGGCGGTGATTTCGTACATCTCCGGGGAGAGGCCGGTGGCCAGGACGGTGACCTCGGGGGCCTGGTCCAGGTCGGCCTGGGTGCATTTCTTGCCGAAGACGAAGTCCACGCCTTCCTTCTCCGCGATCCGGAACAGGGTGGAATCGAGGGAGGTCGGCCGCCCGCCCCGCTCGCAGACGAAGGGGGTCTGCCCCTCGGGGATGGGGACCTCGACCATTTCGTCGTTGATCACGAACAGGAAGTCCTTCGAGAAATCTTTGAAGCATTCCCAGAGATCGATCCCGATGTACTTGAAAAGATCCTTCCCCACCGGGGTGTCGTGGGCGGAGGGGTGCCAGTGCGGATAGCCGCCGATCTGGTTTTCCTTTTCGAAAACCCGGACCTTGAGCCCTTCCCGGGCCAGATTGATCGCAGCCACCAGGCCGGAGGGTCCGGCGCCGACTACCAAAGCTTCTTTCTTTTTCATGGTTTTGCTCCTGGAATGTGGGTGAAATTATGATGGTTTAAAAACTTGGCCTAAAATCTCTCGATTTTGAAGTCGTCCGGACCCTTTGGCTCGTCCCCCCCGCCCTGGCTCTTGTCGAAGTCGGTCCAGGAGGTATCGCTCGTTCCCGAGATGCCGCTGACCCGGAGCTTGAAATCGTCGGGGTTGGTGCACTGCCGGAGGGCCTCCTCCATGGTGATGAGCTTCTTGGTGTAAAGCTGCATCAGGGACTGGTCGAAGGTCTGCATCCCGTAGGTGGTGAAGCCTTTCTGGATAAAATCTGGGATTTCCCGGGTGCGGTCCGCGTCGAGGATGAGTTCCCGGATCAGGGAGGTGCCGATCAGGACCTCCACGGCCGGGACCCGGCCCTGGCCGTCGGCTTTGGGCACCAGGCGCTGGGAGATGACCGCCCGGAGGACGGAGACGAGCTGCATCCGGACCTGCTTCTGCTGGAAGGGGGGGAAGATGCCGATGATGCGGTTGATGGTTTCGGTGGCGTCCAGGGTGTGGAGGGTGGAGAGGACCAGGTGGCCGGTTTCCGCCGCCAGGAGGGCGGTTTCGATCGTTTCAAAGTCCCGCATTTCCCCCACCAGGATCACGTCCGGGTCCTGCCGGAGGGCGCTGCGCAGGGCCACCGAGAAGGAAAAGGTGTCGATCCCGATCTCCCGCTGGTTGATGATGGATTTCTTGTCGCGCATCAGGAACTCGATCGGGTCCTCGATGGTGATGATGTGCTTGGTGCGGGTCTTATTGATGTAATCGATGATGGCCGCCAGGGTGGTGGACTTGCCGCTCCCGGTGGTTCCGGTGACCAGGATCAGGCCCCGTTCCTCGGTGTCGGCGATCTTCTCGATCACCTTGGGGAGCTGGAGTTCCTCTGTAGTCTTGACCTGGAAGGGGATGGCCCGGAGGACCGCCCCGAGCGAGCCCCGCTGCTGGAAGACGTTGACCCGGAAGCGCCCCAGCCCGGGGACGCCGTAGGCCAGGTCGATCTCGTTCTTTTCCTTGAATTTGTCCCGCTGGCTCTGGTTCATGATCCCGAGCGCCATCTTCTGGACCTCGTCCGGGCTCATCCGGGCAGCAGTTTTCATCAGGACCAGGGCGCCGTTGATCCGGAACATGGGGGGCAGGCCGGACTTCAGGTGAATGTCCGAGGCGCCCGCTCCCAAGGCGACTTTCAGGATTTCGTTCAGGTCCGCCAATTACTTTCCTTTCGCTTTCGGTTTTTCCGGGGCGGGTTCCTCCTCCCGGAAAATCCCGAACTTCTGCCGGATCGACTTTTCAATATCTGCTCCCACTTCCGGATTTTCCTTGAGGAATTTGATCACGGCCTCCCGGCCCTGTCCGATGCGCTCCCCTTTGTAAGAATACCAAGAACCGCTTTTTTCCACTATGGCCAGCTCGGACCCGAGGTCGATGATTTCCCCGATCCGGGAGATGCCTTCCCCGTAAACAATGTCGAATTCCACCTCCCGGAAGGGCGGGGCCACCTTGTTTTTCACCACCTTGACCCGGGTCCGGCTGCCGGTAACTTCCTCCTCGGCCTTAAGCGCCCCGATCCGGCGGATGTCGAGGCGGACGGAGGCGTAAAATTTCAGGGCGTTGCCGCCGGTGGTGGTTTCCGGGTTGCCGAACATCACCCCGATCTTGTAGCGGATCTGGTTGGTGAAGATCACGGTGGTCTTGGATTTGGAAATGATGGCGGTCAGCTTGCGCAGGGCCTGGGACATGAGCCGGGCCTGGAGCCCCATGTGGGAGTCGCCCATCTCGCCCTCGATCTCGGCCCGGGGGGTGAGGGCGGCCACGGAGTCGATTACCAGGACGTCCACCGCCCCGCTCCGGACCAGGATTTCGGTGATGTCGAGGGCCTGTTCGCCGGTGTCGGGCTGGGAGAGGAGGATATCGGCGACGTTGACCCCGAGCTTCTTGGCGTAGCCGATGTCCAGGGCGTGCTCGGCGTCGACGAAGGCCGCCACCCCGCCTCTTTTCTGGGCCTCGGCGATGATGTGGAGGGTGAGGGTGGTTTTGCCCGAGGCTTCCGGGCCGAAGATCTCAATCACCCGGCCCCGGGGTACTCCGCCGACCCCCAAAGCGATGTCCAGGCCCAGGGAACCGGTGGGGATGATCGCGATATCCTTGACGATGGCCCCTTCGGCCCCGAGCCGCATGATGGAGCCCTTCCCGAATTGCTTTTCAATCGTGCTGACTGCCAGCTCCAGCATCTTTTCGCGGTTTGACTCGGTTACCATTTTGCCTCCCCCAAGTTAACTGAATCGGTACAAATTAATATATCAAATTCCGGCATAGTAAAGAATATGCTAGGCAAGGGGTGGGTCATAGTGTGTCAATACCGACGCCGGCCAATAAGGGAAGTAGGCAGTAAGCAGTAGGCAGTAGGCAGAAAAACAAGGTTATAAATTATAGGCAAGAAGCAAGAGGCAGAACAAGAAAGCACCAACAGAATTCTCCCCTCCCTTGAGGGGAGGGGACTGAGGGGAGGGTGATCAAACAATTCTTTGATTTTCAGAAGCCCGGCTTCCGGCCCCGCTTCCAGCCCGTAGGCTTACAGGCCGGAGGGTAGGGCCTACAGCCCGGAGGGACGGCTGCTTAAATCTGTCATTGCGAGCGACAGCGAAGCAATCTCGCTGTGGTTCTTTTCTTTTTTTGGGGAGAGGGTTTCGCTCCCCTCACAATAGGTGCCGAGCCGTTGGCCCAGCAGGCTGCCCCGCCCTTCGACGGAGTTTACACTGAGTGAAACGAATGTGCTCGGGGCAACCGGGTCTAGCCCGTATCGATAAATACTTAGTCGTCGAGTTCGTCGTAGCCTGATTTCCGAAGAGTTCGTGTCGCGAGAACCCTCCCCCCCTCCCTCCGGGTCGTAGACCCTACAGGTCGGAGACCGGGCTGTAGGCCCTACCCTCCGGCCTGGTAGCCTACGGGCGGGAAGCGGGGCCGGAAGCCGGGCTTCTGAAAACCGAAAATACTAAAATACCTGAATGAAAAAAGGGCCGGGGTTTTATGCCCGGCCCTTTTTTCATATTAGTTGAGGTTTGATTTGTCTCTAACTTGACCCCTGGAACCCTTGGACCCTCTGTTTACAGTTCCACTGCGATCGCGTTCAAGATATTGGGGAGCTTCTTCAGCTGGCCCAGGATTTCCTCGGAAACGCGTTGATCCAGGTGGAGAAGGGCGATGGCCTTGCCCCCCTTGTCATCCGCGCGCCCGAGCTGCATCCGGGCGATGTTGATCTCCCGCTGCCCGAGCAGGGTGCCGATGTTGCCGATGACCCCGGGCTGGTCCTGGTTCTCGAGGAACAGGATATGGCCGGCGGGAACCGCCTCGAGCGAGAACCCGTTGATCCGGACGATCCGGGGATCGTTCTTCCCGAAGAGGGCACCGCTGGCCTGGTGCAAAACCCCCCCGACCTTGATCTCGAGGTTGATCATGCTCGCGAAGTCTCCCGGGGTGGGGGACTTGGACTCGTTCACCCGGATACCCCGATCGCTGGCGATGACCGAAGCGTTCACGTAGTTGACCTTTTCCGTGAGGATCGGGTCGAGAATGCCCTTCAGGGCGGCGATGGTCAGGGAATCGGTCGGGAGGTTGGCCACCTCCCCGCGATATTCGAGGGACACTTCGGAAAGCTCGCCCCGGTAGATCTGAGAGAGGAGCTTGCCGAGTTTTTCCGCGAGGGTCAGGTAGGGCCGGATCTGGTCCAGGATCTCGGCGCTCACCGAGGGCAGGTTGACCGACCCCCGGATGATCCCGCGGATCAGGTAATCCGACACCTGCTCGGCGATGTCGACCGAGACCTTGGTCTGGGCCTCGGGGGTGCTGGCCCCCAGGTGGGGCGTCAGGATGATTTTTTCGTGCTTCCGGAAGGGATGGTCGGCGGGGAGGGGTTCCTGGATGAAAACGTCCAGGGCCGCCCCGGCCGCCTGGCCGGAGTCGAGGGCCTCGATCAGGGCCTGCTCGTCCACGATCTCACCCCGGGCGCAATTGATCAGCTTGACCCCCTTTTTCATCTGGGCGAAGGCCTCGCGGCCGATCAGGTTTTTAGTGGAGTCGGTCACCGGGGTGTGGATAGTGATGTAATCCGAGCTTTTTAAAAGGGTGGGAAGATCCACGGATTCGACCTTCCGCTTGCGGGCCACTTCCGGGGTCAGGTAGGGATCGTTGGCGATCACCCGCATCCCGAGCCCCTGGGCCATCTCGGCCACCGCGCCGCCGATCCGGCCGAACCCGACGATCCCCAGGGTTTTCCCCCGCACCTCCGTGCCCATGAATTTTTTCTTGTCCCACTTGCCTTCCTTCATGCTCATGTTGGCCTGGGGGATGGCGCGGGCCAGGGAGAGGAGCATGGCGAAGGACAGCTCGGCGGCGGTGACGGCGTTGCCGCCGGGGCTGTTCATCACCAGGATCCCGCGTTTGGTGGCGGCGTCGAGGTCGATGTTGTCCACCCCGGTGCCGGCCCGGCCGATTACTTTCAGCTTGGCGGCCTTGGCGATCAGGGCTTTATTCACCTTGGTCGCGCTCCGGACGATAAGCGCATCGTACTCGGGGATGATCTCCTCAAGTTTTTCCTTGGTTAGCCCGCTCTGGTTGTCGATGGTAAGGACGCCGGGGTCCTTGAGAATCTGGAGGCCTTCCTCGGCCATTCCGTCGGTAATTAATATTTTCATTGTCATTTTTTCATTACCTCCAGGGCTTTGCCCACGCCCTTTCCGAGTTCCACCGGGTGACCGAGATCCTTCAGCGCCATCTCGATGGCGGCGATCCCGATGAGGAGATCGGGCTCGTGGATGTAGCCCATGTGGGCGATCCGAAAGATCTTGCCCTTGGCCTGATCCTGCCCGTCGGCGATCTTGATCCCCTGTTTCTCCCAGACATGCTTGATGATCTTCCCGGCGTCCATCCCGGAGGGGACCAGCACTGCCGTAACGGCATCCGAGGGGGAATCGGGGGCGAAAAGGGAGAGGCCGAGGGTGAGCATGGACTCGCGGGTGGCCCGGGCCATCCGGGCGTTCCGTTCGAAAATCTTCTCCAGGCCTTCCTCCTGCATCATCGAGAGCACCTCGTGGAGCCCGATGATGAGGGTGACTGCTGGGGTAAAGGCATTCTGGTTTTTCTGCAGGTTCTTCAGTTCCTTCTTGAAGTTGAAGTAATAGCGGGGCAGGTTGGATTTTTCCGCGAACTTCCAGGCCTTCTGGGAAAGGGCGGCGAAGGAGAGCCCGGGCGGGAGCATCAGGGCCTTCTGCGAGCCGGTGACCAGGACATCTATTTTCCACTCGTCCATCGGGAGGGGAAAGACCCCAAGAGCGGTGATGGCGTCCACCACCAGGAGGGTATTCTCCCGGGGGCCGATCAGGGCCGCGAGCTCCCGGATCGGATACTTGATCCCGGTGGAGGTTTCGGAAGCCTGGACGTAGACCGCCCGGATTTCCGGGTGGGCGGCCAGGGCCTCTTCCACTTTTTTCACATCCAGGGCTTTGCCCCACTCGACCGGAATCTCGATGGTCTCGATTTTGTAGGCCTTCAGGATCTCGGCCCAGCGCTCGCCGAATTTTCCGCCTTTGATCACCAGGGCCTTATCCCCGGAAGAAAGCAGGTTGGAGACCGAGGCCTCCATCGCCCCGGTTCCGGACGAGGCGAAGATGATCACCTCTTCCTTGGTTTGAAAAAGCCACCGGAGCTGTTCCCGCACCTTGGCCACGATCGCCTCGAACTCGGGCGTCCGGTGGTGAATAATCGGCTCAGCCATCTTGAGCGCGGCGCGCTCAGGTACCGGGGTCGGCCCCGGAGTTAACAAATACTGTTTCGCCATAGGACCTCCTTGATTGATATAAAAATTAGAGAATGACTATTTGTACAATGAAATTAATTTAAAGTAAACAAATATTAATTAATCAGACCTTTCGTTTTCGTTACTTCGAACCTTTCTTTTTCGCGCGGGACTTCACCCCGGTTTTTTGCCCGATGAGTTTCCGGGCGATTTTCAGCCGCAGAGCATTCAAACGGATGAATCCGGTGGCGTCTCTCTGATCGTAGACCGTGTCTTTCTCGAAAGTGGCGTAGTCGGACCGGTAAAGGGATTTCTCCGAACGGCGGCCGGCCACCGCGGCCGAGCCTTTAAAGAGCTTGATCCGGGCGACCCCACTGACCCCGCGCTGGGCCTCGTCCACCAGGGCCTGAAGGGCGAATCTTTCCGGCGCGTACCAGAAGCCGTAATAAATGTGCTCGGCATACTTGGGAATCAGGCTGTCGCGCAGGTGCATGACCTCGCGGTCCAGGGTCAGGGACTCCACCGCCCGGTGGGCGAGATGCAGGACAGTCCCGGCCGGGGTCTCATAAACCCCCCGGCTCCGGATTCCGACGAAGCGGTTCTCCACCATATCCACGCGGCCCACGCCGTGCCGGCCGGCGATCCGGTTCAGGCGGGAGATCAATTGGAAGGGAGAGAGCGGCCGGCTGTTCAGAGCCACCGGGTTGCCCTTTTCATAGGTGATTTCCACGTATTCCGGGCGGGCCGGGGCTTTTTCCGGGCTCCGGGTCAGGACGAACATGTCCGCCGGCGGCTCGCGCCAGGGGTCTTCCAGGATTCCGCCCTCGTAGCTGATGTGGAAGATGTTCCGGTCGCTCGAGTAGGGCTTGGCTTTGGTCACCGGCACCGGGATGCCGTGGGACCGGGAATACTGGATCAGGTCCTCCCGGCCCCGGAAAGTCCACTCCCGCCAGGGGGCGATGATTTTCAAATCGGGGTTCAGGGCCTGGTAGGTGAGCTCGAAGCGAACCTGGTCGTTACCCTTGCCGGTAGATCCGTGGGAGACCGCCTCCGCCCGGACCCGCTCGGCCAGACGAACCTGGCCCTTGGCGATCAGGGGGCGGGCAATCGAGGTGCCCAGCAGGTACCCGCCTTCGTAGACGGCGTTGGCCCGGAGCATCGGGAAGAGGAAATCCCGGGCGAATTCCTCGCGCAGGTCTTCGACCACGGCGATTTTCGCCCCGGTTTTCAAGGCCTTCTTCCGGATCGCGGGCAGATCCTCTTCCTGCCCGAGGTCGGCGATATAGGCGATAACTTCGGCCCGGTACTGCTCGATCAGCCAGCGAAGAATTGCGGAAGTATCCAGCCCGCCGGAATAAGCCAGAACGATTTTCATGAATTTTTCTCCTTAATGCTTCGATTTGCAATTATGGCAACGTATTTCGCTCCGCTTCATCGAGAAAAACGCTCACTCAGCACTAAGTCCTGAGTAAATAAGTTCGTTGCCGAACTTATGAATCGCAGGACTTAGGATTTAAATAGTTTGGATCACGCCCATCCGTTTCAGGCGGGCGAGTCCCCTTTTGGTTTCCTCCGGTCCCAGTCCGCTCGAGGCGATGATTTCCTCGAAGGTCAGGAAGCCGTCGGTCAGGGAAAGGATGTACCCGATCTGGGGGGAAATGTTCAACTGCAGAATCTCCTGGTAACTCAAACCTACGATCGGGGCCTTTTTCAGGTCTCCCAGCTCCAGGAGGTCCGCCTTTTCCTGTTCCTCGATGAAAGCGAGGTAGTCCCCGGCCTGGCGGTTCTCCGGGTGCAGGGTGTGCACCTCGGCGAAAGTTTTCCGGGCCTTATCGCGATTTCCCCGCCCGAACTCGACCAGTCCTTCCTCCACCAGGGCCAGGGGTGATTTCTTCGCTTCCATGGCTTATCCCTTTTTTTCGGCCAGCGCGAGGCGATCGGAAGATTTTGCCATCCGGGCGATATCCTCATCGGAAAGGCCGTGGGCGCTGGTGACGGTCAGGGATCGGCTCCGGCCGCTGGCTTGGTCCCGAGCCTCCACCCGGACGATTCCGTCCGCGTCCACCGCGACTTTAACCTCGACCCGGGGAACACCCCGGGGAGCCGGGTCAATCCCGGAGAGGATGAATTTCCCCAGCAACTCGTTCTCGGCGGCCTTGGCGCTCTCGCCCTGAAGGAGATTGATCTCCACTGCGGTCTGGTTGTCATTGGGGGTGGTGAAGGTGTGGTCGGTGGAGGTGGGGATCCGGCTCCCCCGCTTGATCAGGGAGCTGAAACGGCCTCCATAGGTGGCGATTCCCAGGGAACGGGGAATGAGGTCGAGGAGGAGAATCCCCTCGCCTCCACTCTGTAAAACCTGGGCCTGGATGGCCGCCCCCAGGGCTACCACTTCGTCGGGATTCACCCCCCGGACCGGGGGCTTCCCGAAGAATTTCTCCAGTTCC
>JAPLJL010000181.1 GCA_026388615.1 Pseudomonadota bacterium
AGGCCGGGAAGCAGAAGGGTTTCAAGGTGGTCGTCGATTCCGGGAATGGAGTCGCGGGCCTGGTCGTCCCCGAGATCCTGAGACGGCTCGGGGTCCGGGCGGTCGAGCTTTACAGCGAGCCGGACGGGCGTTTCCCCCACCACCACCCCGACCCCACGGTCCCGGAGAACATGCGCGACCTGATCCGGGCGGTGGCCCGGGAGAAGGCCGCCGCCGGGTTCGGCTACGACGGCGACGCCGACCGGATCGGCGTGGTCGACCCGGAAGGGAGGATCGTCTGGGGCGACGCCCTGATGGCGATCTTTTCCCGCGCCATCCTCAAGAAAAACCCGGGCGCAGCCATCATCGGCGAGGTCAAGTGCTCGCAGGTGATGTATGACGAGATCACCCGCGCCGGGGGCCGGGCGATCATGTGGAAGACCGGCCATTCCCTGATCAAGAAAAAAATGAAGGAAGAAAAAGCGCTCCTCGCGGGCGAGATGAGCGGCCACCTCTTCTTCGCCGACCGCTATTTCGGCTACGACGACGCCGTTTATGCTTCGCTTCGGCTGATCGAGCTGATCCTGAAAAGCGGGAAGAGCCTTTCCCGATGGGTGGGGGAACTGCCCGCCACCTGCGCCACGCCTGAGATCCGGGTGGATTGCCGGGAGGAGGAGAAATTCGGGATCGTGGTCAGGCTGAAAGAATTCCTCTCCGACCCCGGCCGGGTGGAAAGCCACTTCGGGCTGGCTCCGCGCGGGGTGGTTACCGTGGACGGGATCCGGGTCACCTTCGACCGGGGCTGGGTCCTGGCGCGGGCCTCCAACACCCAGCCGGCCCTGGTCCTGCGCTACGAAGCGGAAAACGAGCAGATCCTCAAGCAGTTACGATTTGCTTTTGAAAAACTGCTGAGGCAAATCAGGGCAGAGAGCAGGGAGCAGGGGGCAGAGGGCAAAGAGCAAAGAGCAAATGCGTCCATTGAGTCCGTAGTGTCCGTAGTGTCCGTAGTGTCCGTAGTGTCGAAGAAAAACAATGAATCCTAATGACACAATAGACACAAAGAACACAATAGACACGATAGACAGCTATGACCCATGACCGAACAAATCAGAGAAACCAGAGAAATTTAGGAGACAGGAGATGGCCTCCGTCCCGGAGGGGAGATAGGGATGAAAGGATGCTAGAACGCTGGAAAGCGAGAAAGCCGGAAAGCTGTACTTCTCGCGTCTTACGTCTTGCTTTTTTCCGGGCGGCGGTCGGCGGTCTGCTGTTGGCGGTCATCCTCGTCCCCGCGGTGAGGCCGGCCTTCGCCGGGGGGCTGGTGAAAGCAAACTCGAAAAACCCCGAGGCGCAAAAGCTGATTGACCAGGCCTGGAAATTGGAAAAGTCCGATTACTCCGCGGAGATTTTCCGGCAATGCATTCCCTTGCTGGAGCAGGCGGATAAACTCGATCCCCAAAACGCCGATATCCTGAGTGCTGTTTCCCGTTACTATTGGAGCTACGGGGACGAACTGCCCAAGCAGACTCCCGAGCAGCGGAAAACCCTGGAAGGCCTGTACGCCCGGGGCATGGAAATCGCGGAAGAATCCCTGAAGATCGCGGAGACCCCGGCCGGGCATTACTGGTCCGCGGTCAACAAGGCCGCGAGCCTGGAGTTCAGTTCCATCTTTACGCAGGCCGCCGGCTTCCTCACCGTCAATAAACATTACCAATATGTTGCCAAAAACGACCCCGATTATTATTACGGCGCCGCAGGCCGGCTCTGGACCGAAGTCATCTCGCGGGTTCCCCGGAAGGTGGTCGAGATGGTGGGCCGGAAATACGTGGAAGAGGCCGTGATGCAGATAGACCGGGCCATCGAAAAGGAACCGCGCTATCTGGACAACTACGCCTACAAGGCCAGGTTTATGTACGTATTTTATAAAAACCGGGAAGAGGCGCTCAAGCTCCTGGACCAGGCTTTGCAGATGGGCCCTAACTGTTTTCCCGAGGAAGACGCTCTCACCCGGGTGGGCCTACGCAACGGAATGCGACTGTGGAAAAAGATCGCCGGCAAGGATTATCCGGAAAAGTGATGCGATCAGCGGGAGTATCCCGCCGATCGCCGACCGCCGACTGCGGACCGCGGACCGCAGTTCCAGGCAAGAGCCCAGAGGCAAGAGCCTAGAGCTAAAAGCTCCAGAACATAAAAAATTTAAGTTTAGAGTTGTCATCCTGAGCGAACCTGTCCTCCGTAGCCTAAGGCGCAGGATGGATTAGCGTAGGGGGAGCAAAGGATCTCTCTTTAGCGTTAGCCCTTTTTTCTTTTTTGGGGGGAAAGTCCCGCTCCTCTCACAATTTCCGCGATCACGTAATGCCGGGCGGTCTCCGACCCGTAAAGGTCTACGACCCGGAGGGCGGGCCCGCCCCTCCGGGGCAATCAGGGCCTCGCCTTCGTTTAAAAAAACAAGGTGCATCAAGTTTCTCGCAACCTGGTCTATTAAGAGTTCGTGTCGCGGAGACCTTCCCCCCCTCCCTCCGGGTCGTAGACCCTACAGGTCGGAGACCGGGCCGTAGGCCCTTACCCTCCCTCCGGACTGGAGGCCCCTA
This sequence comes from Pseudomonadota bacterium, assembly GCA_026388615.1. GTDB lineage: Bacteria > Desulfobacterota > JAPLJL01 > JAPLJL01 > JAPLJL01 > JAPLJL01. The sequence goes on from JAPLJL010000181.1 coordinate 2,571, forward strand.
CGGGCAGGAAGCCGGCCTGTAAGCCCTACCCTCCGGCGCGTAAGACCTACGGGCTGGAAGCGGGGCTGGAAGCGGGGCCGGAGGCTATGCGCTAGGCCCTCTGCAGAGCTCGGCGGCGGTCAATCTTTTGCAACCCTGCCGTAATCATCATCAAACCGGACGATGTCGTCCTCGCCCAGGTATTCGCCGTGCTGGACCTCCACGATCACCGTCGGGATGATCCCGGGGTTCTCGATCCGGTGGCGGGACGAAGCCGGGACAAAGGTGCTCTCGCCGGGATGGAGGTCAAAAACCTTGTCCGCCACGGTGACCCGGGCGGTGCCGGAAACTACGACCCAGTGCTCGCTCCGGTGGTGGTGGATCTGCAGGGACATGCGGGAGTTGGGGTTGACCAGCAACCGCTTGACCTTGAACTTATCACCCTGGTCGAGGAGCGTGTAGACGCCCCAGGGGCGCTTCACGGTCCGGTGGATGATGGATTCCTCGCCACCCTTGTCCTTGATCTGCTCGACAATCCGGCGCACGTCCTGGGCCCGGTCGCGGGCGCAGACCAGGATCGCGTCCTCGGTGTCGACCACGATCAGGTCCTTGAGGCCGATCGTGGCCAGGAGCCGGCCGTCGCCGCGGATCAGGGAGTTCTCGCTCTCGAGATCGAAGACCCGGCCGGAAATGACATTGCCCTGCCCGTCCCGGGGGAGGAGGTCGAAGAGGGCGCTGAAGGAGCCGACGTCGGACCAGTCGAAGGATGCCGGCACCACCACCACGTTCTTGGATTTCTCCATCACCCCGTAATCAATGGAGATCGGCTCGATCTCGCCGTAAATCTCCTCGATGGCCTGGGTCATCTCCCGGGTTTCCAGGAGATCGGTGGCGTGGGGGTAGGCGGGACCGCCCACCTCATTGATCACCTGGTCGATCCGCCCCAGGGACCGGGCCAGCCCGGGCAGATGCCTCCCGATTTCGGTCAGGATGGCTCCCGCCTTCCAGACGAACATCCCGGAGTTCCAGAGATATCTGCCCTGGGAAAGATAGCCCTGGGCGGTCTGGAGATCGGGCTTTTCCCGGAAGGAAAGCACCGACCGGTAATTTTTCTTCCCGTTGGAGGCGGGGTCATACTCGATATATCCGAAGCCGGTCTCGGGACGCGTGGGGGGAATGCCCAGGGTGACCAGGTGGCCTTCGCGGGCGGCCGAGACGGCGGTCTCGATGTCCCGGGCAAACTTCTCCTGATCGCGGATGTAATGGTCGGAAGGCAGGACCACCATCACCCCGTCGGGGTCGAGGCGGCTGATGAAAACCGCGGCCAGGCCGATGGCCGGGGCGGTGTTGAGCCCCCGGGGCTCGACGATCACCGGGCAGGGACTCACCCCGTTCTCCTTGCGCTTGGGCGAGAGCTGGAGCAGGATTTCATCGACCTGGGACTTGCTGGTCACCACGATCATCCGCTCCAGGGGCGAGAGGTCCCGGACCCGTTTAACGGTCTGCTGGAGCAGGGATTCCTCCCCGACCAGGGACAGGAACTGCTTGGGCATCTTTTCCCGGGAAAGCGGCCAGAAACGCGTGCCCGCGCCCCCGGCCAGGATGACCGAAAAGGTGAAAGGGCCTTCTTCCTTGATCTTGTTCATCAACATGCCTCCGAGCTCTGCGAGCCCGACGTAGCCCTTTTAAAGGCAGATAATCCTGCCGTGCTTAACCGGGCGAAGTCTGGGCTTCTGATCAGGTCATGGGTCATGGGTCATGGGTCGTAGGTCATGGGATATAAATCAGGTCTTGGGTCATAGGTGATGGGTCGTAGGTAAAATATAATAAAACCGCATCAGCAAACTGATGCACTCCATAAAAGAACGCGAGAAAAGTGTTCATTTTTAAAAGCATAGACCATAGAGCACCCTTCGACTCGTCATAGCTCGCTCATGGCTCGTTGCTCATCGCTCATTGCTTTATGCTGCTTACTGCTTACTGCATACTGCCTACTTTCGGCCTTCGATTCCTCGGCCGAAATAAGCCCACGAAGAGGCGATGATTTTTTCGAGTTCCGGAAACTCCGGCTTCCAGCCCAGGACCTTGCGGATCTTCACCGAGCTGGCCACGAGCTCGGCCGGGTCACCCGGCCGCCGGGGAACATCCTGGCTGGGAATGGGAAGGCCCGTAACCTGGCGAGCCGTCTCCACCACCTGGCGGACGGAATAGCCGCGGCCGTTCCCCACGTTGAAGGCCCCGCTCCGCTTTTCCCGGGAGAGCCATTCGAGGGCCAGGATGTGGGCCTGGGCCAGGTCGTTCACGTGGATATAATCGCGGACGCAGGTGCCGTCCGGGGTGGGATAGTCATTCCCGAATATATGTACAACTGATCGCATGGCGCTCGGTGCATGGCGCAGGGGTCGTGCTTTTGCTCCCTGCTCCCCCTCCGGGCCGTAGGCCCTTACGGGCCGGAGGCTGCTCCCTGCTCCCGAGCTCTGCGAGTCCGACGTAGCCCTTAACAAGGCGGGGCACCCCGCCGGCTTTACCGGGCGAAGTCTGGATTGCTCCCGAGCCTTGGCGGCCATTCGACTGCGCTCATGGCTTGCGGCCACTTTCAGAACAAGCGGGATCAGGTGGGTCTCTACCTCCCGGTCCTCGACCAGTTCCCCGTCCGGGTCCAGACCGGAGGCGTTGAAATAGCGGAGGCAAACCGACTTAAGCCCGTGGGCCAGGTCGCAATCGGCCAGGATTCCCTCCCCCACCAGCTTGGTCATCCCGTAGGGGTTGGCGGGATGCTGGGGATGATCCTCGGTAATCGGAACCTTTTCCGGCTCCCCGTAGACCGCCGCGCTCGAGGAAAACACCGCCATCTTCACCCGGTGCTCGACCGCCGCCCGGAGAAGCGTAACCATGGCGGAGATGTTGTTCTCCCAGTAAGGGAGGGGGTTCGTAACCGACTCGGGGACAATCGCGCTGGCGGCGAAATGGATCAGCGCCTGGGGGCGGAAAGCGGAAAAAACCCGCTTCAGGAAGACCGGGTCGCGGATGTCGCCCTTTTTAAAGCCACCGAAAAGGACGGCCTCGCGGTGGCCGGTGGAGAGGTTGTCGATGGTCAGGAGCTCGTGCCCCTTCCGTCCCAGTTTCTTGATGGTGTGGGAGCCGATGTAGCCGGCGCCTCCGGTGACTAGGATTTTCATGAATGCTCCGCGTTCATGAAAATCGACCGCCGACCGCAGACCGCAGACCGCCGTTCAAGAAATAACGACCAAAGACCAAGGAACGATGAACACCGGGAAAAACCAAAAATCGACCGCGAACCAGAAAGGATTTTCATGATCGCTCCGCGGTCATGAAAATCGACCGCCGACCACGGACCGCAGACCGCCGTTCAAGAAATAACGACCACGGACCGACAAACGATGACCACCGGGAAATACCAAAAATCGACCGCGAACTAGAA